>JAFYMD010000104.1 GCA_017556785.1 Clostridia bacterium
GGTCTAACTGTTGCAAAAACCGCAAATCTTCCACCAAATGGTCGGCGGTTTGGTAAGGGGAACCCACCATAAACCCCGCCCCCACTTGAAAGCCGATTTCTTTTAAATCAAACAAACACCGTTTCCGCTCATCGGCGGTCAATTCTTTGGGGTGCAGTTGCCCATAATGACACGGGTTGGCGGTTTCGTGGCGAAGCAAATAACGGTCGGCACCTGCCGCAAACATTGTCTTGTAATCTTCTTTGGTGTGCTCTCCCATTGACAAGGTTACCGCACAATCGGGGTGGGCGGACTTAATGCTTGCTACCAAATCACACAGCAGGTTGGTGGAAAAATACGGGTCTTCACCTCCTTGCAACACAAAGGTACGAAACCCAAGTTCATAGCCGTTTTTACAACAAGCAAGCACCTGCTCTTTGGTTAGGCGGTAGCGGGTAACCTCGCGATTGTCCCGCCGAATGCCACAATAATAACAGTTGTTTTTGCAGTAATTGGTCAGTTCAATCAATCCGCGAATATATACGTCTTCCCCATATACCTCACGGCGCACCAAATCAGCGGCGGCGGCTAACTCTTTGGTAGCCGACTCGTCGCAAATAAGCGCTTTTAACTGTTCATTTGGCAAATCCCGTGTGGCAGCCAGTTGGGGAATGAGGGAGTTCATGGTTTATTTGCCCAACCATTCTTCGGCTTTGGCAGCCGACACACGTTTAATGTTTTCTTCGGTGTAGGGGGAGTTTTCGCCACCGTTTACATACAAAAAGTATTTACCGTCGGCAGTTTTATACAGACTTTCTTCGTAGCCTGCGGGGTCACCGAAATTCCCCCAAGTGCGTTTCATTACCAATTCGGCATCGGCGGTATCGTATTCAACTTTGCAAATGATTTTTTTCATAATCAATCATCCTTTCGTTTTTATCGTTTCTATTATATCCCATTTTTTTGTAAAATGCAAGTATTATACAAGAGAGTGGCAACCCTCTCTTGCAAGTTTTGCAAAAATATGGTATGCTAAATGTATGCAAATCATAAAAGGGGGGACTTGTGTGAAACAATTTTACGGAACAATTGCTTTTTTACTGGTGTTTGCCATGTTGGTTTGTTTTGCGGGTTGTAGCGAAACTCCCACAATCTCCGACCCGATGACAGACGCACAAGGCAACCCCATTACCACCAAAGAACAATGGTACCAAGCCTGTGCCGAAAAAAAAGAAAAACTGCAAGCCGAGTTGTACGGTACCTTTCCCAACGGGGTAGGGGAGCTTACCGTTACCAACCAAACCGCCGTTCCCTTGCCCGAGTGCGAAGCAATTATGGAAGAATGCACCTTGCTGTTTGGCAACGGGCTGCGTGAAACCTTGCGAATCACCTACCCCGATGACGGTGGAAAATACCCCGTGATTTTTCGCTTGGACTATTTAAGTGACTATGAATATCGGTCTCCCGTGGAAGAACAAATGCTGTTGGAAAAACGATACGCCTTTGTGACCATCGGTCGAAAAGACGTCGCTCCCGACGAAGCGACCGACCGCAACGGCTACGGGCTTTCTGCCTACGCCGACAATGATTTAGGGGCTATTGCTCTGTGGGCTTACGGTGCGGTGGCGGCGGCAGACTACGTAAGCCAAAAAGATTTTGCCGATACCGACAAGTTTTGCATTACGGGGCATTCCCGTGACGGCAAAGCCGCCATTTGTGCCGGAGTGATGGACGAACGCTTCAAAGTCATTGCCCCCAACGGTTCGGGGGTAGGGGGTGCGGCATCGTTCCACGTGCAAGGGGAAGACAGCGAGTCTGCTTCTCACTTGGCAGAGGCATTTCCCCATTGGTTTTCTTCTTCCTTTAACAAGGCGGTGGCAGACGATACCCTCACCATTGACATGATAGACGCTTTTTGTGTGCTTGCACCACGTGCGGTACTTCGCACCGAGGCGAAAAACGATGCCTGGGCAAATCCCGACGGCACCAAAGCCATTCAACAAGCCATGAATCCCGTATATGAATTTTTAGGGGTCAGCACCGACTACAACCAAGTGGTATTTCGAGAAGGTGACCACGGTCACACCGAAGAAGATTGGAATACTTTAATTGCCTTTTGTGATTCTGTTTTTCACTAAAATCCGATTATGATGTAGCCGAAAGGAAGGGTAACCATGAAAAGAACGTTTTGTTTTCTTTTGATTCTACTTGTTGTAGGAGGTTTGTTCCCTCATACGCTTGCTGTTACTTCCACCACCGATATTTATGGACTTAACTATGCTAAATACGGCGACGTGAACTATAACGAAGCCATTGGTGCAGAGGATGCGTTGTTGATTTTAAAGGCGGTAGTAGGCAAAATTCAATTAACCCCTTATCAAATGGAGTGTGGAGATGTAACCGATGACCAAGATTTAGCCTCGGCAGATGCTTTGCAAGTTTTGCAATACGCCGTGGGTAAACGTACACAATTTGAAACCGGTGCCATTTACACCAATCCTTATGAGTACATCACCACCAAAGATCAATGGTATGAAACCTGCCGGTATAAAAAAGAAAAGTTGCAAAAGCAACTGTATGGCATGTTCCCAACCGAAAAAATGACCGTTTCGGCGGTGTTTGAAACCGCCGTTCCTTTGCCCGAATGCGAAGCAATTATGGAAGAATGCACCTTGCTGTTTGGCAACGGGCTGACCGAAACCTTGCGAATCACCTATCCCGATGACGGTGGAAAATACCCTGTGATTTTCCGTTTGGATTATTTAAGCGATTATGAATACCGTTCCCCCGTAGAGGAACAAATGCTGTTGGAAAAACGCTACGCCTTTGTTACCATAGGTCGCAAAGACGTTGCCCCCGACGAAGCAACTCACCGTGACGTTTATGGGCTTTCTGCCTACAAAAACAATGATTTGGGCGCCATTGCGCTGTGGGCTTACGGTGCGGTGGCGGCGGCAGATTACGTAAGCCAAAAAGACTTTGCCGACACCGACAAATTGTGCATTACGGGGCATTCCCGTGACGGTAAAGCCGCCATTTGTGCGGGGATTATGGACGAACGCTTTAAGGTTATTGCCCCCAACGGTTCGGGGGTAGGAGGGGCTGCATCTTTCCGAGTGCAAAGCAAAGGCAGTGAGCCGGCTTCTCATTTGGCAGAGGCGTTTCCCCATTGGTTTTCTTCTTCCTTTAACAAGGCGGTGGCAGACGATACCCTCACCATTGACATGATAGACGCTTTTTGTGTGCTCGCCCCTCGGGCGGTCCTGCGTACCGAAGCCAAAAACGACACTTGGGCAAATCCCGACGGTACCAAAGCCATTCAACAAGCTATGAATCCCATATATGAATGGTTCGGTGTAAGCACCGCTTATAACCAAGTGGTAAC
>JAFYMD010000002.1 GCA_017556785.1 Clostridia bacterium
CGCTACAACCTCACATCTTCCTATATTTATGTGGTGCAACACCACCGTATTCCTAAAATAGTTCTTGTACCGCCGCCAACGCACCGTTTTCTTGATCGGTCACCTCAGAGGCGTCTTGATCGCACAAATTAATATATTCGGTTTGGGCTACCGTGATTTTTTTCATACCCATTTCTTTCGCTGCCGTTTCCATATTGGTAAAAGAAACTTTTCCTTCCAATTCCACTTGCATACGAGTGTTCTCGCTTTTGAGCACTTCTATATTCTTTTTGATTTGTGTAATCTCATCGGAAGTTTCGGAGGTCTGCAACAAGCAATTCAGTTGAGCGGCCACCAGCAGCAGTACCACGATCACCCCTACCGCTGTCACTAACCAACCGCGAGAAGACGTAGCCGATTTCGTTGCACGACGCTCTACAGAAAGTTCTACGACTTCTTTCTTTTTGGGAGCAAATCGTTCAAAATCATAAGCTGTACTGTCACGATACATGTTAGTTTTCCTCCTTGATTCTTTCAATGGTTCGCAGTTTTGCACTACGCGCTCTGGCATTTTCTTTTAATTCTTTTTCGCTCGCGGCGACAACGCCCTTAACCGCTAAACGGAACACAGGCGTTCTGCCGCAAACGCAAACCGGAAATTCCGGCGGGCAAATACACCCTTTGCACAAATTGGCAAACCGTTGTTTCACCATGCGATCTTCCAGCGAATGAAAAGTGATCACCGATAACCGACCGTTCACCTTCAACAGTTCAGTTGCTTCATCCAGCCCCTTGGACAAGGCGTCCAGTTCTCCGTTCACGGCGATTCGCAACGCTTGGAAGCATTGTCTGGCAGGGTGACCGTTTCGTTTGGCTTTGGCCGGCACATTCTCCGCAATAACATCAGCCAACTGTAGCGTAGTCTCCACCGGAGCAATCGTTCTCGCTTTCACAATCCCTGCCGCAATCGAGCGGGCAAATTTTTCTTCGCCATACTCGAAGAAGATCTTCGCAAGTTCTTCTGCCGACAAGGTATTGACCAAATCAGCCGCCGTCGTCCCCTTTTGGCTCATTCTCATATCCAACGGGGCATCATAATGAAAAGAAAACCCGCGTTCCGGTGTATCAATCTGATGAGACGAAACGCCTATATCCAATAACACACCATCCACACGGTCTATCCCCAAGCCATTCACTATGCCCTTCATATCGGAGAAATTGCCCTCAACCACCGTCGCACACGGATAAGGGGCCAATCGTTCCGAAGCCGCTCGCAAAGCATCGGGGTCGCGGTCAATCGCAATCAAGCGACCGGTTGTCAGTTTTGCGGCAATCGCACTACTGTGGCCGCCACCGCCTGCCGTACCGTCGACATAGATTCCATTTGGCTTGATTTGTAACGATGCAATCGTTTCTTCCGGCAAAACCGAAACATGATGAAAACTCATATATCTTCTCCGTTAAAAGTTGATTTTGTCCAAAAGATCAATGATGTCATCTTGTTCAACCGAAGAAGAAACGTTTTGCCAATTTTTAAGATTCCAAATTTCCACACGGTTGGAAGCACCGATCACTACCGAAGCACCCTTCAAATTGGCCAACTCGCGTAAAACGGGAGGAATGCAGATACGTCCTTGTGCATCAATTTCCACTTCAGCCGCATTGGAATAAAAATAGCGAGTCAATTGTCGAGACTCTTTAAACGAAAGCGAACGAATCGCTTGATCCAATCGTTCCCACTCGGTTTTTGGGAAAAGGAAAATGCACCCGTCCAATCCGTTAGAAATCACAAATCGATCGCCTAAATCCGTACGGAATTTTGCAGGAACAGAAATACGACCTTTTTCATCGATACTATGCCGATAAGTGCCTAACAACATGACGTGTGCCTCCTTTCAACACAAATAGGTAAAAAGTGTATGTCTTACCACTTCTCCCCACTTCTTACCACTTTGCACCTATTATAGACCACTTTTTTGGGAATTGCAAGGGAAAATCTCAAGTTTTTTCTTAAAACGGACGCTTTTTTGCAATATTCTTACCGTTGACGTCGCAATTCAAGAACATTTGTTTCTCAAACGATATTCCCACAAAAAAACGCATAAAAAAAGGCTTTACCACATCAAAAAACACAATGTGGTAAAGCCTGACAACAAGCTGTTTATTCCATTTTCTCCCATTCTTCCAGTTGCTCACTTGCTTGTGTCCAAGCAAGTGTTTGATCTTCGATTTGCACCTCAATTTCTTCCAATTGTTTAGTCAATTCCATAACCTGCATATAATCAGCCGCTATGTCCGGTTGCAAAATTGTTTGGCGAATCGTATCGGCTTGATTTTCCAGAAATTCGATTGCTTCTTCTGTTTTGGAAATCAACGTTCGAAGTTTGCGCAAACGGGACTCCTTTTCTTTTTTGGATTTATAATCCAGCCCACCTGCCCCAATCGTTTTCTTTTCCGCTACCGTCTTTGTTTGCTCCAAAAGTTGCAAAAAACTGTCGTAATTCCCCTCAAAGATACGCATCCCCTGCGGAGTCAACCACAGCACTCGATCGGCTAATTTATTGATAAAGTAACGGTCATGCGACACCATGAACAAAGTGCCTTCGTATTGCATTAACGCCTCTTCCAACGCTTCGCGAGATCCAATATCCAAATGGTTGGTTGGTTCATCCAAAAACAGCAGATTGCTTCCTTTGAGCATGATTTTAAGCAACGAAATTCTGGCTTTTTCGCCACCGCTACAAGTTGCTACCTGTTTAAACACGTCCTCTCCCTTAAACAAAAAGGCCGCCAATGCGTTTCGTATCGTCGTTTGATCCAAGTGATTGTATTCATCCCAAACTTCGTCAAGCACCGTTTTTTCCGGATGCAACTGTTGTCCCGTTTGGTCGTAATACCCAACTTCTACCCCGGGACCGTATACAATACTCCCCCGCCCCTTAACTTGATACAGCAATTGTTTTAACAAGGTTGTTTTACCGCAGCCATTTGGTCCGATCAAAAAGACCCTCTCTCCTTTGCGCAATTGAAATTCGCAATCGGTATACAACGGTGTTTCAAAACCAAACGAAAGATTTTGCACGTTAAGCACCTCGTTCGGCCCTGTTTGCCTCGGTGTAAAAGAGAAGCCAATCGTGCCGATATCTGCCTCCGGCTTTTCCAATTGGTCTCGCAATTTTTCAATTACCTTTTCCTTGCTTTCGGCTCGTTTAATGGATTTTTCACGATTCCACCGTTTCATTTCGGTAACAGCATCTTCCAAACGATGAATTTCTTTCATTTGTTGCTCATAGTGATGCTCTACAATCTGTCTATTCTCTTTTTTTAAAGCCAAATAGCGAGAATAATCCCCATTATATACGGTTAATTTTCCCCGCTCCAATTCCAGTGTTTTTTCTGTCACACGATCCAAAAAATAGCGATCGTGGGAAATGACGATAAACCCACCTTCATAGGATCGTAAAAATTCCTCTAACCAACGAATCGCAACAATGTCCAAATGGTTGGTTGGTTCATCCAACAGCAATAGTTTGGCACGAGAAACCAACAACCGAGCCAACCCCAATTTGGAACGTTGTCCCCCGCTAAGAGCAGATAACGGCAATTGCTTTTGTTGATCGGTAAAGCCCAATCCACTCAAAGCCGCTTGCGCTCGACTGCGAAACCATAAACCTCCGTCTCGCTCATAGGTTTCGCGTAGTTGTTGCTGTTTTTCCAACAAAGCCGACTGCGTATTACCATGTTCAATCTCACTTTGTACCGCATTCATTTGCGATTCCAACGCAAGCAGATCGGGAAACGCCGATAAAATCCACTCGTTGGCAGTAACGTCGGCATCTTCCGGGACGTGTTGTTCCATGGTACCGATGGTTAGATCTCCCGCACGAACCACGCTACCACCATCGGGAAGATGTTTGCCCACAAGCAAGCCAAACAGAGTGGTTTTGCCGGTACCGTTGGCACCCACCAGCCCCACTCTGTCTTTTTCTTCCATATGAAAGAAAGCGTTTTCTATGATCAAACGACTTCCGAAATATTTCGTCAAACGGTCAACTGTAAGAATACTCATATTTTCTACCTATTCGATGGTAAGATCCTCTAAACTACGGAAGCGATAATCGCCGTTTTTCAACACCTGAGAATTGTTCAGCGCCTTACCGATTCCCTTTATCACACAGTTCAAAGGATCTTCCACGCGCTTAGCTTGAAGTCCCAACCGTTGCGACAACAGTTCCGGCATGCCATAGGTTAAGGATCCGCCACCTGTTAATATAATTCCGTCTTTGGCGGTATCGGCCACCATTTCGGGTGCTGTTTGCTCAAACACACGTTGAATAGAACCGAGGATTTCCTCAGCAGTTATCATCATAATGTCATACAAGCGAGTTGTGTCCACTTCTATACTCTGAGGCATACCGGTAAACACATTGAGACCGCTCACCGTCATACCCACTTCGAGTTCTCGCGGTTTTACGCAACCGATGGTCTTTTTAATACGTTCTGCTGTCAAAGCGCCTACATTCACATTGTATTCACGGCGAATAAACCGAATAATCTCCTCGTCAAACGAGCCGCTGCCAATGGGCAACGATTCACACCGAGCTAAACCGCCCATAGATAAAACTGCTATGTCGGTCGTTCCTTTGCCAATGTCTACCACCGTAACACCCCGGGGTGTTGAAAAATCCACGTCTAACCCGATTGCCGCCGCCAAAGGCGCTTCGATCAAGCAGACGTTGCGCGCACCGGCACTTTCCAACGCGTCTACAACCGAGCGTTGCTTTACCGCCGTAATATTCCCGGGAATAGCTACCATAGTTCGAGGACGAAGCAATTTTTTGCCGCTTACTTCAGCAAAGTATTTCTTCAGCAACAACTCTGCCGCTTCAAAATCGGCAATGGTCCCGTTTTGCACCGGACAAACCGACGTCAATCGATCAGACGTACGACCGATCATTTGGTATGCTTCGTTGCCGTACGCTTTTGGCTCGCCGGTAGCATTATCAATTGTAATTACCGTTGGACGAGAAAGCACGATGCTACGTCCCATAAATATCCGCGTGGTATCGGTACCGAAATCAATTCCTATATCGCTTCTCATAACGCAAATCCCTTAAACAATTAATTTGTTTTTATTATACAAGGATTTTGGCAGATTAGCAAGGAGTTTTTCAAGCTTTTTTCAAAAGCTTGGTTTTCTTTCCTGCGTACAAAGTTGCACTTGCAAACAATTGGCAAATATGATATAAAAAAGGAAAGAGGTGTTATTATGAAAATCATAGATAAAATCAAAGCGAAATCCGCCGACCTATTTGGTCAACCCACTGTATCCATTGCCTTCTTGGGCGACAGCGTTACCCAAGGTTGTTTTGAAGTGTTTTGCCCCCAAGATCATGTGATAGACACCGTTTTTGAATCTCACAACGCCTATCATGCCAAACTGCATCGAATATTGAGCAATCTATATTCCAACGTTCCTTTTCACTTCATCAACGCCGGTATTTCAGGTGGCACAGCGGGCAATGGTGCCGCCCGATTGGAGCGGGACGTGTTACGGTATTCGCCCGATTTATGCGTCGTTTGTTTTGGGTTAAATGACAGTTGCAATTTATCCGATCAAGCCCTTGACGATTATGGTGCCGCATTGACAGAGATTTTCACCCGATTACAACAAGCCGGCGTTGAAGCAATCCTTATGACGCCCAACATGATGTGCACCAAGGTGTTTCCCGATTTTGAAAAGCCAATTCTCACGCAAGTTGCGCAATCGGTACAACAGGTTCAAACCTCAGGACGTTTGGCTGCATTCGTAGATTGCGCCAAAAACGTAGCCCGCTCGCACAACGTCCCTATTTGTGATTGCTATGCCAAATGGGAACAATTGGCGGCGGCAGGTGTCGACACCGACCGTCTGCTTTCCAACCACATTAATCATCCTACCAGAGAAATGCATGAGTTATTTGCTAACGCATTAATGGAAACCATGCTACAATAGGAGAACAAAAAATGCATACTTTTCGCATTTGGGACATTCGAGCCGAATCGTCTAACTGTTACGTAGACTTTGTCAAAGACTTCGCCGTGATCCACACGAAATCCCCCTTGGAATTAACCATTTGTGCCGACACGGAATACGTAGTATATTGCAACGGAGAATTTGTGGCACGAGGGCAATATCATACCTTCCCGCAGTTGCCTGTTTACGACAAAATAGACCTTTCCCCCTTCCTCTGTCACGGTCACAATCGGCTGGCAGTTTCGGTGTACTATCAAGGGGAACAGTCCTACCAATATGCCAACGGAGAGGCAGGTCTTTGGTTTCAATTACACCAAGGAGAATGTTGTTTAGCGCAAAGCGATTCAACCGTATTGTCAGCACCGTCGATCACCTTCTCTCCCCGCGCGCACCAAATCACACCTCAATACGGATTCGGCTTTGTGTATAATGCCGCCAAAGAGGATAATTGGCTAAGCCCTGCCACTCCCATCCCCCCTCGATTTGCTCCTGCTACTGAGTATACCGAACTATTGCCAACACCGCGCCCCGTCAAAAAATGTGATCTTCACCCTTTTGCCGCAGGCAAGCTGATTCAACAAGGACAATTTTCCTTCTTAGGCGACCGACAAGCAAACCCCGCTCTCGCAATAACAAATGACCAATTGACTCCCTGCAACCATTCGGTCATTGGGAAGGCAAACCCCTACTTCATTTGGGATTTAGGTCGCGAAACAGCGGGGCTGATTCAATTTACGGTGGACGTCCCCGTTGGAACGGTTATAGACCTTGCTTGGGGCGAACATAAAAACGAGCATGGTGTGGCCGCTCATATCGGCGGGCGAAATTTTGCTAATCGATACATTGCCAAAGAAGGATGTCAAACCTTTGTATATTACTTCCGTCGCATTGCGGGGCGGTATTTACAAATGCACGTTACAGGAACGGTCTACGCCATACCCACAGCAGGCATTTTGGAAGAAACGTACCCCGTTCAAATGCCCAATCTACCCGACACAGGAAATCACCAAATGAATAGAATCTTGCACACCGCCCGCGAAACCTTGCGGCAATGTATGCACGAACATTACGAGGATTGTCCGTGGCGAGAACAGGCGCTGTATGCAGGTGACAGTTGGAATCAAATCTTGTGCGGATACTATGCGTTTCACGAAACCGAATTTCCTCGGGCAAACTTAGATCTTTTGGGGCACTCCATGCGAGACAACGGATTACTCGCTATCACCGCCCCTACCGATGAGTTTTTACAAATCCCCTCTTTCACTTTTATTTGGATCATGTCTATGGCCAGATACTTGGAATACACAGGGGACCTCACGTTGATAAAAGCGCACTACGCCAACATTGTAAACACCTTGCAGCGATACACCAACGGGTTGAAAAACGGAATTGCCGTGCACCCATTTGGCAAAGGAATCTGGAATTTTTATGAGTGGCGCGACGGTTGTGACGGTGGAAACATTTTCGACCCTGAACCCTTCCGTAATTTTGCCGCAGGATTCCAAGACGGTTTGTATCAAATGTTTTTATACGCCGCCGTAAAAAGCGGATTGACGCTTGCTGTTGCGTTAGACGACGTCCAAACAAAAACCGATTTGGAAAACACATTATCCACCATGAAAGACGGAATTCATCGCGTTTTTTGGAACAACGAGCGTCAACGATTTGCCTCGTTTTGCGTAAAAGGCAACCAAACCCATTATTGCCAATTGATGCAAGCCATGGCTTTGTTCAACGATCTTGCCGACCGACACACCCCGACTCTTTGCCAAGCTGTAATGAATGATACCGATTTAATCCCCACTTCCATCAGCTATGCTATTTATTTATACGAAGGATTGCTTCGACAAAGTGTCGATTACAAACCCTTTGTATGGCAAGACATACAAGAAAAATGGGGCGCTATGTTGGATGCGGGAGCCACCACTTTTTGGGAAACCGAATTAGGCGCCGCCGATTTCGGTGGCGCAGGCAGCTTGTGCCACGGATGGTCTGCCGTACCGCTTTACATCATTTGTCGATTCTTTTTGGGAATCGGCCCCGCAGAGTTGGGATTGCAATAACCTTGATTTATCGCAAATGGCTCGGTCAACCAAACCGAGCCATTGTTTTTTTGAGATGCATTCGTTGCAACGACGAGAGTTCATCTTGCAAAATCAATGTACCGTAGCTGTATACACAAACGCCATAACATCCGGCGGTCAAAGCCATTTCAGCTTGTCGCGCCAATATGTCACGTTCCAATATCCACTCTTGTGATCCGGCATCTTCTTTCCCCACTTTATAAGAGGCAATTCCAATGATCAGCGGACACTCCCCTATGGCGGTTTGCCACTGAGCAAGCAACCGTTCAAATCGGAACTCCTGTTTGGGGTATTCAAAGCCAAAATACAATTGAGGGCACAAGTAATCTACGTATCCGCCTTGCGCCCAAGAAACCACGTCGGCATAAAGTGCTTGGAAATTATTGTCCAGATTGGCGGCAGGACTAACGCCGAAAACGACGTTGTCGTATCCGCTCATCAATTGGTAAGTCCCCGAAATAAGCAAATTCACTTGACACCGACGCCAATCTCCCAACGGCAAGGGATTGTCGGTGAGGGTTGCATATTGCTCATAGGAAACACGATCAAACGAAACCGCCGTTGTAGGATAAAAATAATCGTCGTAATGGATCCCGTCAATTGCATAGTTTTCCAGCACCTCCCGAACCCCCGACAATACCAACGTACGCACCGCCGCCGAAGCAGGGTTGTAATACACACCATCGTCGCAAGTCAGCAAATGTTCAGGGCAATCTTTCCATTGAAAAGCGGGATCGTCCGCTCGAATCTCGTTGAGCGTTTTGGCGTCGACACGATAAGGATTGAACCAAGCGTGCACCTTTATGTTATTGCGATGGGCCAACTCGACAAACAATTGCAAGGGATCATAATCCACACCCGTTCCTTCGTTAATGCGTTTTGACCACGGAAAAATCGCAGAAGGGAAAAAACTGTCCGAATGAGAGTGAACGTGTAAAAACACCGTATTCAATTCCAGGTCTGCAAGAGTTTGAAGGACAGAGGCAATCTCATGGCAATAGGCCGTTTGATCGTGATTGTTGATCATGTCGGCAAATTCCGCATAGTTGATCC
>JAFYMD010000105.1 GCA_017556785.1 Clostridia bacterium
CCCGATGAACCGTTTGTGATCACCGTGGAAACCAATCCCTATTCCGATGCCAACGAAGGATACAAAAAGCTGTTTATCCGCAGCGGCGGTGCTGACAATCCCCGTGAAGTTGTGCTGAGACAGCGTGGCAGTGATGGCAAGTGGTTCCTGTGGGATCAGTTCCTGATGGTAAGTATCCGCGATCCCAAGTCTGCCGATCCGTGGGCATGAAAAAACGGATACTGGCGGCAGTTATGATACTTACCACACTGCTTGGAATGTTCGGATGTACCAAAGGGATGGATAAAACAAACTCGATAAAGACAATTACTTCGGTGGAAACCATGGAACTCACGCTTCGGGGGATGCGCGGCGGTACCGTGTACAAATTTGACACCCAGACCGATCCGCCGGAGTTGTGCCGCTACCGGGAAAAATATTCGGGCACGGAAGATTTCCTGGAGCTTGAAAAAAGCATTCCTTTCTCACATGAAATGATGACTGAGCTAATGAACACCTGCGGAATTTCACGTTGGGACGGATTCCATGGAGCACACCCGAAGAATGTGTCTGACGGAATCATGTTCCGCTTTGAAGCGTCGGTAAACGGCGGTCATACGATCACCAAAGTATGTTTTTCCATCCCATTGACCCCTCGTTTTCCACCGCCGAATCCATTTTGACCTCTATGCGTGCCGACCGTCAATTTACCGACGAAGAAGCAAAGTTGCTGGATATTTGCATGATTTTGCATGCCGACCACGGTGGCGGTAACAACTCTACCTTTACCACACGCGTGTTGTCCAGTTCCGGCACCGACACCTACTCTGCCATTGCCGCCGCTATCGGTTCGTTAAAAGGGCCTCTTCACGGCGGTGCCAATGCCAAATGCGCCGAAATGCTGGGGTATTTGCGCGAAGGGATTAACGATCCTGAAAACGACCAAGAAGTAAAGGAATTCTTGCGCGCCATTTTGCGAAAAGAAAAAGGCGACGGTTCGGGTAAAATCTACGGTATGGGGCACGCCATTTACACCCTGTCCGACCCCCGTGCGATCATTTTGCGGGAAAATGCCCGTGACCTTTGCCACAAAAAGGGGTTGGGTCGTGATTTCACCATTATGGAACAGGTAGAACGTCTGACTCCCGAAGTATTTCGTGAGGTCAAGGGCAGTGACAAGCCCATGTGCGCCAACGTAGACTGTTATTCGGGGCTGGTATACCGTGCTTTGGGAATTCCCGAAGATATGTTTACCCCCTTGTTTGCCGTGTCCCGTATTGCCGGTTGGTGTGCCCACCGTATTGAAGAATTGCAATCGGGCGGTCGTATCATCCGTCCCGCTTATCGCGCCATTCACGCCAAAAAACAATATACTCCCATGGAGGAACGGTAATCATGTTAAAACGTGTGTATTTTTGGGTCGTTTGTCTGCTTTGTCCCCTTGCCATTGGCGTTCGCACTTGGCAATTGTCAACCCAAATCGATGCCGACGGTTTTTATTTTCCCACCCACGTCGCTATGGGAGATGCTTTGGGCATTCTTTGCTTGGTAGCGGCAGCATTGCTTTTGATCGTCGGGCGGTATGTCTTGCCCAAACAATTGCCTACCGCCGCTCCGCAAAAAAACAACGTAATCGGGGTCACCGCCATGATACTGGCTTTGTGCTGTGTGGTACAAACCGCCTTGTTGGCAGGGCAAACCACCTCGCTGACCGTGTTATTGCCTTGCTTTGCCGCTTTGCTGGGATTCACCTTGATCGGTGCCTTTCATTTACAACGCAAAAACGTTCCCTTTGTTGTAACCGTAATTCCCGTAGTCGGAGAATTTGTACGATTGGTTTTCAGTTATGCCAATTTTAACGGAGTAACCCAAGTAAGCGAACATGTTTTGGAAATTTTGCTTCTTTGCTCCTTTTTGCTGTTTTGCATGGGGATTTGCCGCGGGTATTCGGGAATCCAAGCGGAACGCGGATTGGGTTGGACCATGGGCGCAGGCAGTTGCACTCTCTTGTTTGGCGGTATGGTAGGCCTTGCTCCTCTGCTTGCCAACGGCACCATGACCGCTTTGAGCATCTTTGCCTTGGGAATCATGGTATTTTCGGCCGCTTTTATGGCAAGTTTGGTCTTTGGTACCCCTTGTGTTGCTGAGGAAGCAGTCGACTCGGACGAACAACCCGTTTCTGCCGAATCAAACGAACAGCAAGAACCGCAGGCAGAATGCCAACCGCAAGAAAAAGCAGAAGCCACCGAAGTTATCGCCTCTGCCCCCCTTGATTTTCAACAAGACGTTGAATCCTTTGAGGAGTAACCCCATGAAACGAATTTTGCTGTTGGGCGATTCCATTCGCATGAACTACGCCCCCTACGTTTACCGCAAATTAAGCAATCGTGCCGAAATCGTCACCCCCGAAGAGAACTGTCGATTTGCCAAATACACCCTGCATGAATTGCCGGGCTGGCTCAAACACTTCGGCACGCCCGATATTGTACATTGGAACAACGGACTGTGGGACGCTCACCACTTCAACGGAACCGAAGCGCTCACTCCGCTAGATGACTATTTGACCGACCTGACCCGTATTGCCAACCTGCTGAAAGCCACCGGTGCAACCGTAATTTTTGCTACCTGCACCCCCGCTCGTCCCGAAAACACCGAATGGGACAACCAAGAAATTCAAGCTTACAACACGGCGGCAATCCGGCTGATGGAACAGTTGGGGATTCGCGTGAATCATTTATACCCCGTCGTTGCGGGGCATGAAGCCGACCTGATCACCGATGATTTGATCCATTTAAGCCGAGAAGGGATCCAAAAAGTAGGGCAACAGGTGGTTGATGTGCTGACAAGCTTGCTGTAATTTGGCTTTTTGCCTATTTTGTGAGCAAAATAAAAAGGATTATCGGTAAAAACAATTATTTTTTCACAAAGGACTTGCATTTTTTCCCAAAAGGGATTAAAATAAAAAAGTATTATAAATTCTTAGGAGGAATTTCCCATGGTAAAAGTTGCTATTAATGGTTTCGGCCGTATCGGACGTTTGGCTTTCCGTCAAATGTTTGTAGCCGACGGTTATGAGGTTGTTGCAATCAACGACTTGACCAGCCCCAAAATGCTGGCTCATTTGTTGAAATATGACACCGCTCAAGGTTCTTTCTTGGGTTCTGTCAGCGACCCCAAACACACCGTAGAAGCTACCGATGATTCTATCATCGTAGACGGCAAAGAAATCAAAATCTATGCTGAAAATGACGCCAATGACTGCCCCTGGGGCAAATTGGACGTAGACGTTGTGCTGGAATGCACCGGTTTCTACTGCTCCAAAGACAAGGCTTCTGCTCACATCAATGCAGGCGCTAAAAAAGTTGTTATTTCTGCTCCCGCAGGTAACGACCTGCCCACCATCGTTTTCAGCGTAAACGAAAACACCCTGACCGCAGACGACAAAGTTATCTCTGCCGCTTCTTGCACCACCACCTGCTTGGCTCCCATGGCGAAAGCTTTGAACGACTATGCTGCTATCCAAAGCGGTATCATGACCACCGTTCATGCTTACACCGGTGACCAAATGATCTTGGACGGTCCCCAACGCAAAGGCGACCTTCGTCGTGCTCGTGCCGGCGCTGTGAACATTGTTCCCAACTCCACCGGTGCTGCCAAAGCTATCGGCTTGGTTATCCCCGAACTGAACGGCAAACTCATCGGTTCTGCCCAACGTATTCCCGTTCCCACCGGCTCCACCACTTTGTTGGTTGCTGTTGTTAAGGGCAAAGACGTTACCAAAGAAGGCATCAACGCCGCTATGAAAGCCGCTTCTTCCGCTTCCTTCGGTTACACCGAAGAAGAACTGGTTTCTTCCGATATCATCGGTATGACCTATGGTTCTTTGTTCGATGCTACCCAAACCATGGTAAGCAAGATCGACGACGATACCTACCAAGTACAAGTTGTTTCTTGGTATGACAACGAAAACTCCTACACCAGCCAAATGGTTCGCACCATCAAATATTTCGCCGAACTCAACTAATCGTTGGTGTAGAACAAAGCGAATTATTTTTTAGTATTAGGAATGTGCAGAGTGTAAACTTTGCACATTCTTTTTGTTTGGTGCGGTGACACGTTTATGGTATCCGCTTTGCGGATGATTTTATATTCGCTTTTAGGACTTTTTCTGACCTCTCGACGTACCATACGTACGCCTTCGGGTCAGAGAAAAGCCCTTCTACCCCAACGATTCCCCGCCACGTCATGGGTAGTTTGGTTGTAACCCAACGTAGAACAAAGCGAATACGTTTCGTTTATTTTGGTAGTGTGCAGAGGGCAACCTTTGCACACTACTTTCTTTTTGTGCGGTGACCTAATTTATCAAAAAGAAGCGCAGATTGTCGCCCCCTTATACGAATCAAAAGGAAAAACGGACAAAAAGAATTTCTCCTTTTTGTCCGTTATATGCTTGTTTTACTTTATTTTTTTCCGTGATCATTGGGTGCCTCGTCTGTGGAAACCACGTACTGCACCCGCTTCAGTTTCAGTACCAGCAATAAAATAACCGTCAAGGCAATCAGCAATACCGCACCGCCACCGATCAATAACCACAGACCGTACTGTTCCATAAACGAGGTTTGTTGGGTTTTTGGCACGGTCACCGGAGCAGTTCCACCGGGTTGCACGGGATTTGCCGAAACAAAATCGTTTTCGGTCAAGGCTTGCATCAATTGCTCTTGGGTCAAAGCTGTAAACGTAAATCCATTTTCCTCGCAGTACCCATTTGCCGCCGAACCGGCAATTCCCTTTATGGTAAAGTTGTCTTTGGCTACGTCTCCCTCATTTTCGTCAAACACGTAACCAAATGCCATAGCACCGATCTCCACCACGCTGTCGGAAAGAACCACTTCGGTCAGCTTATTACAATCATAAAACGCGTAATCCCCCACCGCCGTGACACCGTCGGGAATCATTGCCTGTGATAATTTGAAACAATAGGAAAATGCATCTGCCCCAATGGTGGTCAGCCCTTTGGGCAACACAACCGAGGTCAAGTTTTCGCAATAGTGAAATGCGCTGTCGCCAATTGAAGTCACGCTGTTGGGAAAGGTAACCTCCCGCAAAGGATAACACTCTTGAAACGCTCGGTCGCCAATGGTGATCACCGAATCGGGAATCACGTAGCTTTCGGCATTTTTGTTCGAAGGATACCGAATCAACAGGGTTTTGTTTTTGTTAAACAGCACCCCGTCTTCCACCGAATAAGCGGGATTGTTGGGAGAAACGCTTAATTCACAATCGAATGCGCCGCTACCAATGCTCACCACGCTGTCGGGAATGGTCACAGGCGTCATGTTGTAACAATATACAAACGCATCATCTCCCACACTGGTCAAGGTTTCGGGAAGAACAACGTCGGTCAAGCTGTAGCAAAAAGAAAATGCGCTGTCTCCAATTGAAGTAAGTCCCTTCGGCAGAACAACTGTTTTTAATTGTTCGCAACCGCTAAAACAACTGACGCCAATTTGCGTAATTCCCGACGGAATCACCACCGAAGTCAAGCTCTTACATTGGTAAAAAGCATAATCAACCAGCGTGGTCACCGTATTGGGAATGGCATAGGTCGATCCCGATTTATTCACAGGATACCGAATCAGCGTAGTTTGCTCTTTGTTAAACAACACGCCGTCACGGGAAGAATAATATTGATTTTCGGGGGCAACCGTAATGATTCCCTTATAGAACGCCGAATTTCCAATGGCTTGAACCGAGGCGGGAATGTTAACGGCAGACAGACTGTCGCACAGTTCAAATGCCATTTCGTCAATAACCTCAACCCCTTCGGGGATGGTGACCTTCTCTAAATTGGTACAGTCAAGAAAGGCATAGCGGCCAATGGCAGTAACCCCCTGGGGGATCACCACCGTTTTCAGTTCGGTGTGATCCGAAAAAGCACTTTCCCCAATGGCAGTAACCGCATATCCGCTCAAGGCGTGGGGAATCACCAAATCGGTTTGTGCGTCGCCGTGATATTCAACAATGACCGCATCACCGTCAATCACGTCAAAGACGTAATCGCCGTCTACCATACCCTCGGTGATTTGCGGTCCCGCCGTGCTTGCCCCAATTCCCAAAATCGGCAATAACATCAGCAAGGTCAGCAGACATACTAAGCCACGCTTCATTTCCCGCACCTCCTTGACAGTATTATGGTCGTTTTACATTGTACTAAAAAATCGCAAAAAAATCAAGTTACAAAACTGTAACCATTCGCTCAAACACCGTTTGCATACAAAAAGCCGCCCCAAACGGGACGGCAAAAAATTGAAATGTAAGATTAAGACAAGCTACCCAACATCAAAATAAAGTGCACGCCGGAGAAAATAACACCCAGCAAGCTCAACACCTTACCACCGGTAGCAATACGGCTCTTGGAGCACAAAATCAAACCAACCAAAGCCAAGGGGAAGGTAATAACCAAGAATGCAATATTGGTGCTGGCTACTTCGTCGGCATACCAATACCAAGGATCATAGGTTGCCAAGCAATAAATATTGGAAATGATCGACATAACAAAACCAATGATACCCAAGATCATACCGGTGATCTTCATACCCTTGCTACCACCGGAAACAGGGGCTTCATACATGGGTTGTTGATACGCGGGTTGTTGATACATGGGTTGTTGGTACATGGGTTGTTGATACGCAGGTTGTTGGTATGCGGGTTGTACGGGAGCTTGTTGTCTGAGAGCATTACCGCAATTCATACATACGTTTGCGTTGTCGGGGTTTTGCGTGCCGCAATTAGGACAGAACATAGGAAAAACACCTCTTTCAAAATATACCGATCGATAAATCGGTGGTATTATTATAATCCTTTTTTCGAACTATGTCAACACAATTGCGTAAAAAAAAGATACAAGAACCATGCGGTTCTTGTATCTTTTTTAGTAAAGTTATTTATTACGCGCTATTACCCAAAGGTGACCTTATTTGTTCAGCTTGCGGGTACGCCACCAAGCCCACATGGGACTGGACAACAGTACCGAAGAGTAGAAGCCGGACAAAATACCAACCGCCATGGGGAAGGCAAAGCTGATGATCGAGGTCAATCCGTTCAACCAAGCAACCACGGCAATTGCCACAACGGCAATCAAGGTAGACAAGGAGGTAAACACGTTACGGGTAAAGGTTTCGTTGACCGAACGATTTACGATTTCGTTGATTGTCAAGGAAGAACCGAATTTTTGCTCGTTTTCACGAATACGGTCATAAATAACAATGGTACCGTTGATAGAATAACCCAAAATGGTCAGTACCACCGCAATAAAGTTGTCATCCAACGGAATGCGGAAGATCACGTAAGCCATGTAAGCGATCAAAATGTCGTGAATCAAAGCCAAGGTGGCAAACAAGCCGGCAGACAAACCGCCGATTTTGCGGAATCGAATACCAATGTACAAGGTCAGGAACAAGCCACCCAGCACCATGGCAAACAAGCATTTGATAAAGAAGCCCTTACCAACGGTGGGTTTTACGCTGTTGGAAGTGATCAAGGTTACCCCGTTGTTGTTTTGGGTAGAAGCGGTCACACCTGCTTTGTCAAATTTGGTTTGCAAGGCGGTGGTGATTGCTTTCATCTCTTCTTCGGTGAATTCACGACCTGCATCGATGGGGGTAACGGCAAAAGAATGTGCTTCATTATTGACCGTAACGTTTACTTGGTTCCCGGAAGTGGCTTTGTTTAAGTTATACAAAGCAGATTGCACTTCGGCGGCGATTTCAGAAGAAGAAATGGTCGTCCCGGCATCTTGCTCGGTGTCGGTGGGTGTGTCGGTGGGGGTTTCGGAAGAAACCGTTGCCGTTACCAGTTCGGTGTCGGCGTTAACGGTGTAGTTCAGCACCGTACCGTATTGTTTTACCAAATCCGCCAACATGAGATCTGCCAATTCACTTACCGTATTTGCCGAAACAAACGTGTATTGGGGAGCCTTGGCATCGGTAGATTTGATTGCGGCGGTGTAATCGGCTACCATGCTGTCGGTTACCACTTCCACCGGGTCGGCGGTCACGGTCTTGGCAGTAGCGTCATATTCGATTTTGGTTTCGCAACCAAACACTTCTTGTCCTTTTTGTGCCAACACCTTCACGTCGGGGGTACCAACCACTTGATAGGTCAGTACGGTAGAAGGAATGTCGGTCAAGGTAAAGGTAACCTGGGTGTTTTTGCCTGCCAAGTCAGCGGCAAAGTCCACTTCTACGCCGTCACCCAAATGCTTTTGTGCAATGGCGGTAACACCTGCTTCGTCTACCTCTTCCCCGGTCAAGGAATAGGTGAAAACGGCGCCACCCTTAAAGTTAATGTCCAATTCGGTACCCATAATCAGGTTGACCAGCAGACCGGCAACCAAAAGAGCCACCGAAATCAGCAAAAAGATCTTGCGTTTTCCAATAAAGTCAAAGGATTTCTTAGCCACGTTTCACACCTCCGTACCACACAGGATTGCGCAGAGCCTTGAATCGAGAAATACCTTTCAGCATCAAACGAGAAGCATATACGCCAAAAATGAAGTTAAAGATAACACCGATCAACAAGGTGTAGCCAAAGGAGTAGATCGAACCGGTAATGGTATTGGCAATTGCCAAACCGGGAATCAAGCCGATGGTGTTGTTGTACAGCCACATAAAGATCCACAAAATCTTAGACCAAATGCTGTTGTAGGGGCCAAAAATACCCATAAGGATCAAAGCCACGATCACGTTGGTTACGTTACCGTCCAAAATAGCCGAGAACGCATTGGAGAACCCGGTGTCAATGGCACCGTCCAAGGTCTTTTTGTTGACCCGCAATTCTTCTTTAATACGTTCGGCGGTAATTACGTTGGAGTCAACGCCCATACCAATGGACAAGATAATACCCGCAATACCGGGAATGGTAAGGGTAAAGCTTTCCACCCCGCTAAAGAAGCCGCTGGTGCAAGCAATTACACCGGCAATTTGTCCCAAGATCGCAATACAAGCAACCACACCGGGAACGCGATATTTCACGATCATCATAAGGCAGATCAAGCCAAAAGCAATCAACCCTGCCAGCAACATAACGTCCAAAGATTTTTCACCCATGGTGGGGTTGATCACGCGAATGGTGTCGTCAATGGTCAGCGCAAAGGGCAAAGAACCTGCGTTGATCTTTTCGGACAGTTCTTCCACGTACTCTTGGGTCATGTCACCCGAAATAATAGCCTTACCGTCGGTAATCACGTTGCGAACGGTAGGAGCAGTCAGCATAACGTCGTCCAACCAGATTGAGATCTGACCGTTCATGTTAGCCTTGGTAGCGGCGGCGAATTTGGATTTACCGGCGTCGGTCAGGTTCAACTGAACCACGTAACCTTCTTCATTGGTAAAACCGGCTTCGGCGCTTTCTACGTCAGCCGCACCTTGCAACAAGGGGGTACCGGTTCGTTCGGTACCGGCATAGAACGAAACCATGGCGGTTTCGCCCAATTCCTTTACGGCCGCGGCAGGATCGTAGTTGGTTTCTTCCGACTGCCAGGGGAACCGAACAATGATCTGCTTGGTTTCATTGTCAGTATAAACCTCGCTGTCGGTAATATTTTTGTTTACCAAACGGGTGTTGATAACCGCTTCGGCGTTGGCCATATCCTCTTCGGTAATATTCGCCAGCTCAGCCTCGGTTACGTCAGGGGTGAAGATTGCTTCTACACCGCCTCGAATATCGATACCCCAACGGATATCTTTTGCCCCTTTGACCTAGATACGCTCGGTGTCGCCATAGTAATCACTAATGCCGAAAAAGGCCAAATAGGCAAACGAGAAGATCAACAGGGCAACCACAATAAATGTGAGTTTACCTGAACGCTTCATTAGCATTCCCTCCAATACTTTCTGCAAGCAGAAATCTGCATGCTGATAAAAAATATTATAGTATAAACCGGAAAAAAAGTCAACCCTTCAACGAAAAAAACGGGCGGTTTCTCCCGCCCGTTTTCTTCAATCTTTCATTTTTACCGCACGGTTTTCAAGTAATCCACATACTCTTCCAAACACATACCGGTTTGGTGAATTTTGGTAGCGTGCTTGACCCCCACAAAGCGGTAATGCCACGGTTCCCAAGTAACCCCGGTTTTCGATTGCTTGTCTTCTTCATACCGCAAAATAAAACCGTACTCATGGGCGTGAGCTTTGAGCCATTTTCCCGCCTTGGTATTGCCAAAACTGGTTTCTACGCTGTTAAAGTCGATTGCCAATCCGGTTTGGTGTTCGCTGGTTCCGGGGCGCGCAACACGAGCGGCGGCATATACCTCGGCCTCTTGTTGGGTAAAAGATGGGTTTTCGTTTTTGGCGCGTTCCACCCGATTGTTGTATAGCCGTTGTTGGGTGGCATACGACCGATACCCCGAAATAGCATAAATGCTGACACCGTCATCGGCGGCATCTTCTACCATGTCACGGTAAGCCGAAACAATACGGGAATCCAACTCCTCCCCGCCCACGTCGGTCATGGAGGTCTTCCAATCCGAGGTGATCAGGTTGGTGGGATTAACTAGCAACAAATACCATTCGTTCAACTCTGCCGCACCGCTTTTGGTGTAAGTCACGTAGTCACCGTCGGCATTGGCACGGGATTTGCGACCGCTTGGGGTAACCGTTTGACTGTTTGGTGTCGATTGCTCTTGACTTTCGGGGTCGTCTTCGGAACTGGGCTCCGATTGGGTTTCGGAGGAAGAGGGCTCCGACGTCACGTCACTCACGTCCACGGAAGGAGTCGAGCTCGTAGGGTCTTGTTGTTCCGACACCGACGAAGTCGGCTCAGAATCAAACACGTTGAATCCCACGTTGATTTCCAGCCCAAACAGCGCATTGATCAATGCCACAACGCCGCATATAATCCCATAGATCACCAACACCGCCACCAAAATTGCGACAACGTAAATGGTGATTTCCAACTTACGACCGCCTTTTTTCTTGCGGCGAGTGGTTTTTCTCTTTTTTGTGTTTGCCATATGGCAAACCTCCTTATTTCGTCAATCAGCCAACGATCAGGCTTTCGCCGGTCATTTCGGCAGGCTTTTGAATGCCCAAAATATCTAACATGGTAGGCGAAACGTCAGCCAATCGGCCACCGTCACGCAAGGTACAATCCATGCCTACCACCGCAAAGGGGACAGGATAGGTAGTATGAGCGGTAAAGGGAGTGCCGTCATCTTCAGCCATGTAGTCGGCGTTGCCGTGGTCAGCGGTAATCAGAGCAATACCGCCCATTTTTTTCACCGATTCCACTACCTTACCCACGCAGGTGTCCACCGTTTCCACCGCTTTTACGGCGGCATTGAACACACCGGTGTGACCAACCATGTCGCAGTTGGCAAAGTTAAGAATTACAGCATCGTACTTGCCGGTTTCAATGGCTTCGCATACCGCCTCGCACACGGGAGGGGCGCTCATTTCGGGCATCAAGTCAAAGGTGGAAACGTCGGGGGTAGGAATCAAAATGCGGTCTTCCCCTTCAAATTTCACCTCTTCGCCACCGTTAAAGAAAAAGGTAACGTGGGCGTATTTGGTGGTTTCGGCAATCCGCAATTGGGTTTTGCCCGCTTTGCTCAAGGTTTCGCCCATGGTCATGGTCAACACTTGAGGCTTAAAGGCTACCTGTACGTTGGGCATGGTAGCGTCATACTCGGTCATGCACACGTAGGTAAGAGGAAAACAACCGTTTTTCCGTTCAAATCCGTCAAATGCGGGATCCACAAAGGCACGGGTAATTTCGCGGGCACGGTCGGGACGGAAGTTAAAGAACACCACCGTGTCGTTTTCTTCCACCTTACCGTCGGCGGTGAATACGGTGGGAATTACAAATTCGTCGGTAAGATATTTGCCGTCACCGTCAATGGTTTCGTAGGAAGCTTGTACAGCGGCTACGGGATCGGTGGCCTCAATTCCTTCGCCAAAAACCATGGCGTCATATGCTTTTTTCACGCGAGTCCATTGGGTATCGCGGTCCATGCCGTAGTAACGACCGGCAATGGTAGCCAACTTCCCTACACCGATTTCTTCCATTTTGGCAATCGCTTCGGCAACGTAGTCTTTCCCCGAAGCAGGAGGTACGTCACGTCCGTCCAAAAGACCGTGTACAAATACTTTGGTAAGACCCATGCGTTTTGCCATTTCCAAAAGTGCCCACAAGTGGGTGTTGTGGCTATGTACCCCACCGTCGGAAAGCAAGCCCAACAGGTGCAGTTTGGTACCCTTTTGTTTGCATTCTTCCATGGCGGCTTTCAAGGTTTGGTTTTCAAAAAAGTCCCCGTCTTGAATAGATTTGGTAATGCGGGTGAGTTCTTGATACACCACGCGACCGGCACCCAAATTGGTGTGTCCCACTTCGCTGTTGCCCATTTGTCCCTCGGGCAAACCAACGTCCATACCCGAAGCGCCAATGGCGGTGTTGGGGCAAGTAGCAAAAATTTGATCCAGATTGGGCGTGTTGGCATGGCAAATGGCATTATGCTCGGTGCAGGGATTCAAACCATACCCGTCCATGATCACTAAAACAACCGGTTTTTTCATAGTATGCGTCCTCTCTTATTTCGAAGCGGCTTTTACAATCGCGGCAAAGTCGGGAGCTTTCAGCGAAGTGCCACCGATCAAACCGCCGTCTACGTGTTCCATAGCAACCAATTCATCGGCATTGGCGGCATTCATAGACCCGCCGTATTGCACGGTTACGGTTTCGGCAATCTCTTTGCCATATACTTCGGCAATTGCTTCCCGCACATAACCGTTGCCTTCATTGGCTTGGTCAGCAGTAGCGGTAACACCGGTACCGATAGCCCATACAGGTTCATAGGCAATGATAATGTTTTTCAATTGGTCGGCAGAAATATTGGTGAGTGCCATTTTGGTTTGGAATTTCAAGAGAGTTTCGGTGTAGCCCAATTCCCGTTGTTCCAAGGTTTCGCCAACGCAAACAATTGCGGTCAGACCGGCATTTACAGCGGCCAAGGTACGCAGGTTGACCGTTTGGTCGGTTTCCCCAAAATATTGACGGCGTTCGCTGTGACCTACAACCACGTATTTCACACCCGATTCGATAAGCATTTGAGCGGAAATTTCACCGGTGTAAGCACCGCTGGCTTTAAAATGCACATTTTCGGCACCGATTTCAATGTTGGAGCCTTTGGCGGCTTCCACGGCGGCAGGAATATCAATAAAAGGTACGCACAGTACCACTTTGCAATCAGCATCGGCAACCAAGGGTTTCATTTCGTTGATGAGTGCGGTGGTTTCAGCGGGGGTTTTGTTCATTTTCCAGTTGCCGGCAATTACGGCAGAACGGACAGATTTGTTCATGGTCAGTTTCCTTTCTCTGTAAAACATGGTATTGGGCGGTCAGAATGATGACCGCCCAAGCAACATAGATTTCTTATTTATCGTTCAAAGCGGCAATACCGGGCAGTTCTTTGCCTTCCAAGAATTCCAGGGAAGCACCGCCACCGGTAGAAATGTGGGTCATTTTGTCAGCAAAGCCCAATTTTTGAACAGCAGCAACCGAGTCGCCACCGCCAATGATGGAAATGGAGTCGGATTCTGCCACGGCTTTGGCAACCGAAATGGTACCGGAAGCAAAGCGATCCCATTCCGAAACACCCATGGGGCCGTTCCAAATTACGGTACCGGCATCTTTTACAGCGTTGGCAAACAGTTCTTCGGTGCGGGGACCAACGTCCAGACCCATGTAACCGTCGGGAATACCGTCTTCTACGTTGGCAATGACCATATCGCAATCGGGGTCATATTTGTCACCGCAACGGCTGTCCAAGGGAAGCAAGAAGTTTACGCCTTTTTCTTTGGCCAATTTGACAATGTCGTTGGCCAAATCGAACTTGTCGGTTTCGCACAGAGAGGTACCAATCGGTTCGCCGGCAGCGGCCTTGAAGGTGTAAGCCATAGCACCGCCGATGATGAGGGTGTCAACTTTGTTCAGCAGGTTTTCAATCACGTTGAGCTTGTCCGCCACTTTCGCACCACCAAGGATGGTAACAAACGGACGAACCGGATTTTCCACAGCGTTGCCGAGGAATTGAATTTCTTTTGCCATCAAGTAACCGTTTGCGGATTCTTCCACAAAGGAAGCCACACCGACGGTGGAGCAGTGTGCACGGTGTGCAGCACCGAATGCATCGTTAACAAACAGATCGCAAAGAGAAGCCAACTCACGGGAGAACGCTTCGCCGTTTTTGGTTTCTTCTGCGCGGTAACGCGTGTTCTGCAACAACACAATTTCGCCGTCTTTCATGGCTTCAACAG
>JAFYMD010000106.1 GCA_017556785.1 Clostridia bacterium
GATCATCCCATTTGTCCTCGTCTGGTTGCAAACGCCCCTGCACCACCGCCAAATAGACTTTCTGCATCTTGCCGTTTTGCACCTGCTTCGACAACGCAGCCGCAGCCGATTTGGTTTTTGCGTAAACCATAACACCACCGGTTTCTTTGTCCAACCGATGCACGGGATATAGGATCGGGCACGCCAACTGTTCTTGTAACAACGCGGGTAACTCGTGCTCCGATTCCACCCCTTGCGGCTTCACGCAAACCACATATTCATCCGTTTCTTTTATTACTGTCAACTTCATTTAAAAATCCAACCGTTTCAGCACCGTCCGCAAGAAGAACAGACACATGCAAAGCGATAAAATCTCGGCAATGGGAAATGCCCACCAAATATGATTGACGTTACCGCTGAGAGAAAGCAAATAGGCGGCAGGTACCAGCACCACCAACTGACGACCAATGGAAACAAACATGCTGTAAAAGCTTTTGCCCACTGCTTGACACACACTGCAAATAACAATGGACACGCCGGCAAATACAAAGCAAAGAGAAATGATGCGGAACGCAGGTTCGCCAACCGTTAAATCGGTTTTAAATAGGTTGAGCAGTTGGTCGGGAAAAAGCTGGAACACCAACAAGCCGACCGCCATAATGGAAGTAGCATACACAACGCTTAGTTTAATTGTTTTAATGATACGATCGCGCTTCTTTGCTCCCAAATTATATGCTATAATCGGAACCATTCCGTTGTTCAGACCGAAAATAGGCATAAACACGAAACTTTGCAATTTAAAATACACGCTAAACACCGCAACGCCGATCCCATTTGCCAACGGACGTAAAATGTTGTTTAACGAAAAGGTCATGACCGAGCCGATGGCCGACATAATAATCGACGGCACCCCAATTAACAAAATATGACCCAAAAGACGAAAATCGGGAATCAAATTGTGTATTTTCAAATGCAGATCGGGATTCCGTTTTATATTGCACAACAAGCCAACGACACCTGCCACCATTTGTCCTATAACGGTAGCATATGCCGCACCTTTTATACCAAATTCAGGGCATCCCAACCAGCCTTCGATCATAATCGGGTCCAAAATAATATTGGTAATCGCCCCTGCTCCCTGCGTAACCATAGACAGCATGGTACGTCCGGTAGATTGCAACAATCGTTCCATAATCACCTGCATAAACAAACCGATGGAAAGCACACAGCATATTTGCAAATAGTCTTCTGCAAAGCCAATCACATTGGCTTGATTGGACTGGGCGCGAACAATGGGCGACGTTCCGAAAATACCAACAAGCAAAAACAGCACGTAGCAGGCAAATGCCAACACAATCCCCTGCATACCGATTTTGTCGGCTTTGGCTTGATTTTTTTCTCCCAGCGAGCGGGAAAGCAAGGCATTTACCCCCACCCCGGTGCCAACCGCCACCGCGATCATCAGATTCTGTACCGGAAACGCCAATCCCAAAGCAGAGGTCCCCACGTCACCGGCATACCGTGCCACAAAAAACGTGTCCACTACGTTGTACAAAGCTTGTACCAGCATAGAGATCATAATGGGAACAGACATATTTAAAAGCAATTTGTTTTCGGGCCAAGTGCCCATT
Source organism: Clostridia bacterium (assembly GCA_017556785.1). Lineage (GTDB taxonomy): Bacteria > Bacillota > Clostridia > Oscillospirales > Acutalibacteraceae > UMGS1484. Next base: position 1,611 of record JAFYMD010000106.1, read on the forward strand.
TTATTTTCTTTTACGGCTGTCAAAACCAATTCACCTTCTTGCAAAAATACGATTTATTATATCACAAACCATCCCTCTTGTAAACCCGAGATTTTACTCCCCCCAAAAAAATCAAGTGGATTTTTCACTACTGCTATGGTATAATGAAATGGCACACGCAGGATGCCACAAGCAAGAAATCATAGAGGAGCAAAATCATGAAGCGATTTTTGTCGATACTGCTGATTTTTAATTTTATAGTGACCATTTCCACCACCTCGCAAGCCATTCAAACACCCGCTTACATCTACGGTGACGTAGACCGTGACGGCAAAGTTACCGCCGCCGATGCGCTTGTTACCCTACAAGTTGTGGTGGGAAAAACTTATTTGGAACGAGACGGTTACTATGCCGCCGACGTAACGGGCGATGTTTTTACCTTGGGGTATTTTGACCACACCGCCGAAGATGCCCTGCTCATTTTAAAATACGTTGTGGGCAAAATCAATCGTTTCCCTGCAGAAGATTTGGATCCCAACGCCCCCCCTGCCACGCCCGATTTCACCCCCGACGGGGTCTTAACGTCGGGGCAAGAGGTTGATTTTGTATTAGACATTCCCGAAGGGCGAAACATTAAAATTTTGCAACTGTGTGACCTGCAACCCACCTATCTGGAAGCGGGCGAGGTCACCCGCCACGGATACAGCGGTCCTTTTGGCGCCACCATGAGCCAAACGGTGTGGCCCTATGTGACCGAAGCAATCAACGCCACAACCCCCGACTTGATCGTATTGAGCGGTGACAACGTGGAGGGGGCTTTTGACGACACCGGCGCCGAATGGGAAGAACTCTGCGATATGATGGATTCTTACCAAATTCCATGGATGGTTCTGTTTGGCAATCACGACCGTGAAAGCATAGTCGGTACCACTTGGCAAAAAGCCATGTTAGCACAAAGCGAATATTGTCTGTTTGCCTCGGCTGATTGTACGGGGGATTCCAACTACACCGTAGTCCTTCGTCAAGGAGGCGAATACAAGTACGTTTTGTGGGCGCTGGACACCAACGGCACCAACGCCGCCTTGCTAAACGGAAATCCCCAAGCCGATTTAATTTGCACCGAATCGGGTCTGCAATCGGATCAGATCAACTGGATCAAAAACACCGCCTACGGCATTGAGTACGATTTGGGAAAACAGATTCCCTCGCTCATGTTCATGCACATTTCTCCCGCTTGCGCTTCAACTGCGCTGAACAAATATTATCCCGAATATATGGAACTTCCCTTTACCCCCACCGAAGAGGGCGACTTTGGTATTACCACCGAAATTCCCGGGGGTTGGGGCAGCACCGATTTGGACAAAATCGCCGCCAACATGGGATGCAAAGGTATGTTTTTCGGGCATCAACACCAAGTAGCTCTCAGCATTGTTCAAGATGAGATTCGCTATACGTGGGGGCTAAAAAGCAGTACCAATTCGTATTTGGATCGCACCATGGTCGGCAGTACGTTAATTACCATAGATCAAAACACAAACCAATTTGACGTAACCTATTTGTTCAGTCATTTGTGATAACCAAAAAACAAAACAGGCTTACCCGCCACTTACAACGGGAAAGCCTGTTTTTTTCATTAGGTTTGTAAACTTCTGAAGCGATAAAACTCGCCTTTTTGATCAACCAACTCTTGCCAGGTACCGTACTCAACGCATACGCCGTCCTTGATGACCGCGATTTTGTCGGCATTTCGAATGGTAGAAAGGCGATGCGCCACAATAAAGGTAGTACGATCCTTTGCCAATTTGTCTATAGAATCTTGAATCAGTTTTTCCGAAACGGTATCCAGCGCGGAAGTGGCTTCGTCAAAAATGATCACCTTGGCATTTCGTATTACCGCACGAGCAATGGCAATTCGTTGACGTTGCCCGCCCGACAGTTTGTCGCCGTGTTCCCCTACCATGGTACTCAATCCGTAGGGAAGTTTGTCGATCACTTCTTGCAAATTGGCTATCCGAATCGCCTCTTGCAGTTGTTCTTCGGTGCATTCTTCCATACCAAAGGTAATATTATCACGAATCGTACCGGAAAAAAGCACCGACGTTTGCGGAACCGTGGCAATATGCGAACGGTAACTTTGCAAATCCAGTTCGGTCATGTCCTTGCCGTCGATCAGCACCTTGCCTTCGGTCGGCTGATAAAAACCGATTACCATGTTCAGCACGGTGGATTTTCCCGAACCCGATTCCCCAACCAACGCAATGGTTTCTCCTTTGTGAACGGTTAAATTCAAGCCATTTAACACGGGATGCGGATCATCGTGGTAATGGAAATGCACGTTTTGGAATTCGTAAACCCCTTCCAGCGTTTCCATTTTTTCTTTTCCTTTGTTGTCTTCCACGTCCATGGCCCACATAATGTCCCCTATGCTTCGTACCGATTCAAAACCACGGGTAATGATGGGAAGCAGGGCTATGACCGCCGTTACCTGCGCCACAATGGTGGCAAAGTAAGATTGGTACATGGTAATGTCCCCAATGGGAATTTGTTTGGTGTAAGCAAGATACCCGGTAAACGCAAGACACACCAATTGGAAAAACTGAAACGTTACCCAACAAATGGCACCGAATACCGCATTGATACGGTCCAAGGCGTGACCGCTGGTAGCCATGCGAAACAAATTTTGATTTAACCGAGTCAACGCAGTATTTTCCAACGCGTGGGCTTTGGTTACGGGAACCAACTCCACCATTTCCATTACTTGACCGGAAGTGTTTTCCACCTCGTGGCGATAGTCAGCATTCACCCGACGGAGTTTTTTGCTAAACGCCATCATAATAATCACCGCGACAGGCACCGAAACTAAAAAGAACACGAATACCACGGGACTGCGGGACAAGGTTACACACAACGCCACACCGCCGCTGTACAAAATAGAAACCGCCGTAGTAAACACGCTGGAGGTCATAGCCTCTATGTTTTCCACGTCGCGCATGATTTTGGACTGAATTTTACCCGATTTCATTTCTTTGTGAAAGGTAATAGACAGTTGTTGCAGTTTGCGCGCCATAGATGCTCGCAAATTCAACTCTGCTCGGCGAATCGCCACGCTTCGATTTTTGGTGCACATAAAGGTAGACCACACGTTTTGCAAGATCAGTACCCCCAAAATCCCCGCATTGATCCAAAGATAGGTCAAGCTGTATTGCTCGGAATAGGTAGCGGCATTGATAATGTTGGCGGTAATAATGGGCATAACAATAACCGGCGAATGTTGCAACAAATAAAAAAGCACCGATTTACACAACGACCAATAGTTCCCCTTAAAAATCCGAAACAGGATTTTTACAGGGCTCTTACCGCACTCTAGAAAGGTGCGGTAAAAGGCTTCTTGGGTGTGTTCATCGGTTCTGACTTGTTTGAAATCATTTTGTTTCATCATGATTTCCCCCTTAGCCGTTTAAAAAAACAAAACGGTGGCTTTGGTTGATGATTCACTTCGCTTTTTGTATATCACACTATAAAGAAAAAGTCAATGGTTTTGTAAAAAAACCATTGACTTTTTAAAAATGTATTTTGGGTTAAGCAAGTTCCGCCATTTTATCGGTCACAAAATTGTCCACCGTGATTTTCCATTCTTCCACCCGCACCAAACCGCTCTTACGGGCTTGGTCGGCAAATTTGGCAAGCATGGCTTTGCGGTTTTCTTTGGTGTCGTACTTCAAACATACACCGGTGTAGTAAAGAGGTAGACGGGCGGTTTTAACACGGAACAAGGTTTCGGGGTCGGCTGCCACCGCTGTTTCGGCTTGATCGAACAACTCGCTATACTGAAAGAACAGTTCTTCGGTCATAAAGGTTTCGGCGGCATCTTGGGGTTCGCCGAAAATATTTAAAAGACCGCCACCTGCTTCCATGGCATCGTGCATTACGTTGATATATTCCAAAATAAAGGGAGCGGCTTGTTTATAATACCCCTCTACAAATTCACGGATTACCTCATTTTCGTCCCGATAAGGATCCCACATCATTTTGGCAAGCAAATAGCCCCGCAGTTCGCAGAATTCGCCCCCTTCTTCACGGTTGCATTGACTGAACAGCGAACGCACGTTGTTTTCTACGAAATAGCGAATGTTTTTCGGGATCACCCGCAGATTGGGGAAAGGATTCACCAAATTATGGAACTGAATGCAGTAATCCCACAAGAACAAATTCCCGCAGATTTCTTTCCAATCCAACATAGCTTGACGGTTGTTCACCGTACCGGGTTGCATACATTCCCCAAAGGGAGTGCCACGGTTGGATTCAATGTTGCACAACATGATTTGCACGTTGTCGGCAGGTTTCATGTGCTTGGGCGCTTTGGTGGAATATTGATATGCCAGCGTAGAAATAATTTTGTCGGGGAACTCGGCCGCCACCTTGTTAACAAAGGTAAGCAGAGAGCCCATGGGAGCTTCTTCACGGTCGTCCAACTTTTTGCACTCGTCGCACAAGCAATGGTAGCCGCTATCGTTGGAGCTCACCGACCAATATTTGGCTTGTGGCTTTTGATCCATGAATTTTTTCAGGTTTTTTACCGCAATGTCAAACACGTCGGGATTGGTGCAACAAATTTGGGTGAATTCTTTTTGACGGCCGCCGTTAAAATAGGCAAAGTATTCGGGATGCTCGTCATAATATTCTTTCACCGGCACCAGTTTGTCAAAAGAGTGATCCCAAAATCCCCACTCGGCATGATCCCACATAGCGGTCATTTTGTGCTTTTCGGCAAAGGTTTTGTCCACAAATCCTTTATAATACACCTCGCGGTATTGGAGGATTGGCTGAAATTCATAATCGTCAAACAAGACCGACAAATTGGCGTCAAAGGGGACGTATTCCACGTCTTTGGTGTAATAACGGCACCCTACGATCCGTTCCAAGAAATCGTATACCGCATACACGGCGGCTTGCTCATTTTTGGCTTCAAAAATCAGATTTTTGCCGTTCAAGTGATAGGCAAAGCCGGCATCACCATGATCGACCTCTACAAAAAATACAAAAGGACGCACGTCTTCTACCGGCGAAACCGCAAGACGGCCGCCTGTGATTTTTTCAATGTAATTCAAAAAAATGTCGGTGGCGCGGGCCCAATCATTTTTCATAACTACCGCATAGGGTTTTTTGTTTTCGGTAAACACAAAGGGAAGGATACTGCTCATAAGGGAAGACTCCTTTCACATATAAACTACAGTTTTTTAATAACACATCTACCGCTTATTGTCAAGAGGTTTAGCAAAAAAAGAATAAAGCAAAATCGCAACGGAAACCATTTGGTTTTCATTGCGATTTTTATGCGTTATCATGATGCTTGAACAATACCTTCTACGGTTTGTTGCAGGGTTTGGATCTTTTCTTTTGCGATCTGCTTGGTTTCACCATTGGCAAACAGATAAAATTTCAGTTTCGGCTCTGTGCCGGACGGACGAATGATCACCGAACATTCATCGTTTAGCTCAAATGCCAACACGTCGGATTTCGGCAAGCCGTCTACGCCGGCCAAATAATCGGTACGATTTCGTAGGTTAAACCCGCCAAACGAATCACCGACACGGCGCATAGAAACCATAAAATCTTTCATTTTTTGCATTCCTACTTCCCCTTCAAAGGTAAAGGAAAGAAGGGAATTCAAACTATATCCGTAAGTATTGTAAATTTCGGCCAGTTTTTCGGCAAGGCTTACGCCGAGGGATCGATAAAAACCGCACATTTCGCAAATCAAAAGCGCCGCATTCACACCGTCCTTATCTCTTACGTGAGAGCCGCTTAAATAGCCACAGCTTTCTTCAAAGCCAAAGAGATAGCGTTCCTTTTGTCCCGCTTGCTCCAATTCACCGATCTTCTCGCCAATAAACTTGAAACCGGTCAGCACGTTTACCATCTCTACCCCATAGTTTGCGGCAATTTTTTCGGCAAGCAAAGTGGTTACAATGGTTTTTACACAAAGGGGATTTTGGGGCATGGTTCCCATTTCGGTTTTTCTGCGGCAAATATAATCAAACAGAAGAATGCCTACCTCGTTGCCCGTGAGCAATTGATAATCATTTCCTTGCTTTACGGCTACCCCTACGCGGTCGCAGTCGGGGTCGGTAGCAAGCAAAATTTCGGCATTGTGCTTCTTGGCGTAGGTTAGTCCCAATGCCATGGCTTCGGGCATTTCGGGATTGGGAAACGGGCAGGTGGGGAAATTTCCGTCGTGCTCTGCCTGTTCGTTCACCACAATGATATTTTGATACCCGTTTCGCTTCAAAATATCGGTCACCGGCTCCATGCCTGTGCCGTTAAGAGGCGTATAAACCACCGAGATGGTTTTGTCGGTGTTCTCGGCAAGAGACAGCTCGGTTACCGAAGCAATGAATTTTTCATACACTTCTTCGGGAACTTCATGGATCTTCTCCCCTGCTTGTTCGGGCAAGGATTCAAAATAGCCGAGACGGGAAATTTCATGGTAAATTTCGTCCGCCGCTTTGGTGGTTATCTGACAACCGTCTGCCCCATACACCTTATAGCCGTTATAAACGGCAGGATTATGGGAAGCGGTTATCATAATCCCTGCGTTGCATCCCAACTCCCGAACCGCAAAAGAAAGGGTCGGGGTCGGAAGAGGACGGTTGAATAAAAATACCGTAATATTTTTGTTGCTTAACACCTTGGCCGCGGTTTCGGCAAACAGTTTGGATTTGATTCGTGTATCGTAACCAATGGCGACCTTTTTTTCGCCCGAACCGGTATTCGAAATAAAATTAGCAAGTCCCAAGGTGGCACGAGCAACGGTATATACGTTCATGCGGTTGGTGCCCGCACCGATTTTGCCACGAAGTCCTCCGGTTCCAAACTCCAATTCTTTAAAAAACGCATCGTTGATTTTAGCTGAATCGTTTTTGATTGCCAACAGTTCTTCTTTTAAATCTGCATCGGCCAAGGCATTTTGGCACCATTCTTCAAACAAATTGTTGATATTTGCCATTATAACTCCTCGGTGCACAAAGCGAGCAGTTCATCCACGTGAGCGGTAGCAACACACTCAACCGTATCACTTGCGCCATAGTAAATTTTCACCTGACCGTCATCTTCCAAAATCATGCCGCCGGGGAAAATCACGTTTTGTCTGAATCCCTCGTCGGTTTCATAGGGAAGTTCGGGAGCGATCAAAGGACTCTTGCTCATACCAATTACCTTGGAAGGGTCTTCCAAATCCAGCAGAGCGATCCCTGCGGTATAGCGCTTAGTCCAGGTAAGATCCCAAGTGGTTTGCCCTCTGCCTTCTCGTTCCACGTCAACCGCGTGGAAGGTAATCAACCAGCCTTTATCGGTTTTCACGGGAGGGGCGGCAGGGCCGATTTTGTTGTTGGCATACGGTACGTTTTCGACCCCCAGCACCAGTTGGCTTTCCCCCCAGAATTTCAGGTCGGGAGATTTGGAAATCCACATATCAAAGCGGTCTCTGCCGCCGCGACCGTATACAGGGAAAGGCCGTTCCAAACGATAGTAATATCCTCCGATTTTTTCGGGGAAAAGCACCATGTTGCGGTTGTCGGGCACGGTTGCGCTAATGATTTCGTAACCGGAAAAATCGTCCTTTACCTTGGCAATTGCCCCACGAATACCATGATGAGTGTCCATAGCAAGGCAAAGATAAATCTCACCGTCGATCACGGTCAATCGGGGATCATACAAGCGCAAAATGTCGGGTACGTCTTTTTCTTTCCCCAGCATATTTTTGCCCACTTGATAGTCCACCAGGGGAACTTCTTTTACCTGCCAATTGGTAACACCGTCATCGCTGAAAGCAATGCCAACGGAAGTCCCTTTAAACCCAATTTTTTGGTTAACAAATTTATCGCTGTCGGTTCCGTAATCGTTACGGAACACCATCACGTATTTTCCGTTGATTTTTTCAACGCCTGCGTTAAAAATCAAAGCGGCGTCATAAGGAATATCATCCTTGGTTAAAATCGGTTTTTCTAATTTTTTAAGACAATCTGCACTTTTCAGAATGGGTTCCCAAATAGCCATAAAAAACAACCTTTCTTTATTTTAAAATTTTCAATTTGATTATACAATATGGAATCATATATTGCAAGAATAAAACGATTTATTGATTCGAGGCAACTGCTTGATAGGCAATATGCAACCAACCTGCATGCTCTTGGTTACCGGTGTCGGAGCCGCCCCCTTCGGGCAACCAGCTTTCCCGTACCACTTGGTCGCAACAATCTTCCAAGAAAATCAGCAATTCTTGCAAGCGGTCGGTATAGCCCATTTTTTTGCAATACATCATTTCCCAAGCAAGCCCTTTGCCCAGCACGTGGGTACCTTTGGCGGCAGGGGCAAGTTCGGTTTCAAAGGCGGTGAAACTGTCTAACATTTGGTATTTGCCATAATATTCCACATAACCGTATTTCAGATAAGCCTGATAGGTGTTCTCTAACATCTCGGGGTCGGCGGCATACCAATCGCAACTCATGGGAGCCAAATTCACCCACGAAAACCCGAGAATATCCCGACGGGCCGCGTTGGGATTGGCATCAATAGACTTTTGACTGCGACCAATAAGCTCGGCATACATCTTTTTGCCGTCTACCTCTCCTACCAGGAAGTTATGCACACCCTTTACAATGGTAGCGGCGGCAGATTCCCACACCTTGGCGTTTTCGGGGTCAGTTTCGGCTACCAACTGTGCCAACTCGTGCAAGGCTTGGGAAGCGTACACGTTGGTGAGCAAGTCGTAGCATTGGAAATACGAACGGTCACGGGAATGCTCTAAACTTTGGTTAAACAACAAACCGTAGGGATTATCCAAAGCCCCATTTTGCAAAAAGTAGTGGGCAAAGATTGTTACCCGCTCATAGGAATTTTCCAAAAATGCCTTGTTTTCGTCGGTTTTGGGAGCGGTGTTGGCAAAGGTCACCCACGTATGCAAAAAGAAGAAGGTGGCATCTGCCTGACATTTCATGCAGGGATTACGATGGGCAGGGTCCAGCACGTGAATAAGATAATCAAAGCCGTGTTGATTGTGATAATCCACGGTGTATTCCATGATTTTGCGGGCAAGGTCATAGTCCCCACGCAAAACGTGGCACAGTGCGTGTACCGAAGCATCCCGTCCGTACATGCCGCCGTAAGCACCCGTTACCGAAGTGGCGGCATAGCCGTCTTCCCGAATGCGGTCGGCCAGGGAACGATAGGTGTTTTCAAACAGCAAATGAATTTTTTCGGTCATAGTAATTTCTCCTCATAAGGGATTGCGACAAAACCACCGACCAAACAAAGTCGGTGGTTTCCGTAGCAATTATTGTCCCAATTCGGGATAAATGGTTTTATGGGTATACAGCATCCAACTGGCGTGTTCTTGGTTGGCGGTGTCCGAGCCGCCGCCCACGTAGTGCCAGGTTTCACGATACATATCTTCGCTGAAATCTTCCACGAATTTGGTCAGTTCCGCAAGACGTTCGGCGTAACCCATCTTTTTGCAATAGAGCATTTCCCAAGCAAGACCTTTCCCGATAACGTGACCGCCACGGGTAATGGGCGCAAGGTCGGTTTCAAATTGGGTGCAAACGTCCAACATATAGTTGGTGTTGTAATAATCGCAAGCGCCGTATTTCAGATACATTTGATAGGTGTTTTCCAAAATTTCGGGGTCGGCACCATACCAATCGCAACCCATGGGAGCAAGGTTCACCCAAGAGAAGCCGCGAATATAGCGAGTAGTAGCATTGGCATTTTCGTGCACTGCTTTGTGGCTACGACCGATGAGTTCGCAATAGATTTTTTTGCCGTCTACTTCGGCGGTCAAGAACTTATGCACACCGCCCACGATTTTGGTGGCGGCCGCTTCCCATTTTTTAGCATTTTCGGGGTCGCAATCGGCTACAAAGGTTGCCAATTCGTGCAGGGCTTGAGAAGCATACACGTTGGTGAGCAGGTCGTAGCAATAAAAGTAAGAGCCGTCGCGGGAATGTTCTAAACATTCGTTATACAACATTTCATAGGGGTTATCCAAATTGCCGGCATCCAAATAATAGTTGGCAAATTTTTGAATCATGCTGTAAGAACTTGCCAAAAATGCGTCTTTTTCGGGAGAAGCAGGTGCGGCATTCATATACATCACCCAAGCGTGGATGAAGAAGAAAGCGGTATCGGCTTGCTTACGCAAGGAAGGAGGGGCATCGTTTTCGTAGATGACGTGAATCGCGAAATCGTAGCCGTGGGTTTCGTGGTAGCCGATGATATAGTTCATCAGTTTACGGGCTTGTTCGTAATCGCCGTGGGCCACGTGACACATGATTTGAATGGAAGTATCACGGCAGAACATACCGTTATAGTGACCGGTAATAGAAGTATCGGCATAGCCGTCTTCGTGGGTGCGGTCAATCATGGATTGATAGGTTTTGTTATACAAAGAAATTGCTTTTTGCGTTACCATAGCAAGAGTCTCCTTTAGAACGTAATGTCAGCATACAGCATGTTATGGTCAGAGTGACCGTTGTTGACCATGGTGCCTTTGCCTACCGTCCATTTTTTGCATACCACAATGTTGTCAATGGCGCCGTCTTCGCCGTTGGTGACAAAGGTGTTGGTAGCATTGTTTACAATGTTGCCGCCGAACACGTTAAACGCCGCGAAATTAGAGCAGTTAAAGTCGCCGGTGATAATGAAGTTGTCCAAACCGCTCAAACGATCGGCAATTTCTTGAAATTGACCCGATTGCAAGCTGGTCCAAGTGGTGTGGGTATTAAAGAAGTTTACCATTTGGGTGCCCACCTGAATCACAGCATGGCCGCATACCCGTTGTTCTTCGGTACCCGAGGGCAATTGGAAGGTGCTGTAGCTTTTAATGGGGTATTTGGATATAATGGCGTGACCGTAGGCACCGCCTTCTAAATCAATGGCTTTGGAATAGCCGTAGTACCAACCAAGCTCGTCTGCCAACAACTTGGCTTGGTCTTTTTTGCCGGTACGAATGGTGTTGTTGTCCACTTCTTGCAAGCCGACAATATCCAACCCGGCATCGGTAATATCTTTGGCGATGGTAGCAGCAGAGGCATCACTTAAAATATGAATGTTAAAGGTAGCAACTCGCAGGCCGTTCACTTCTTCCACGGGAGGTTGTGCGTTGGGGTCTTTTTTGGTCAGTTCGGGGTGGCAATATTTATGAGCAAACAACATCCAGCTGGCGTGTTCTTGGTTGGCGGCGTCAGAGCCGCCGCCGCTGGCTTGCCAGGTTTCACGATACATTTGGTCGCTGTATTTTTCAATGAACGCTTCCAGCGTACGAATGCGATCGGTATTCCCTACCATTTTGCAATACATCAATTCCCAAGCAAGGCCTTTCCCAATGATTTCGCGAGCGCGAACGTTGGTGGAACCGGTGTAGTTGGTGTGTACTTCCAGCATTTTGTATTTACCAAACCAACTGCCTGCGCCGTATTTCATATACAGTTCGTAGGTGTTAGCCATAATTTCTTCGTCCATGGCATACCATTCGCAACCAACGGGAGCCATGTTTACCCAAGAAAATCCTTGTACAAATTTATCGTTTTCAATGTCGATCAACTCGGCATACATCTTTTTCCCGTCAATTTCGGTTACCAGATGCTTGTGAACACCTTGTGCGATCAAGTCTGCCCCTTCTCGCCACGCTTTGGCACGGGCGGGATCTTTGGTGGCAAAGTATTTTGACAACTCGTACCATGCCTGAGAAGCATATACGTTGGTCAGAAGGTCGTAGGAATTCCATTCTCGTTTATCGCGAGAGTGTTCCAAATAGGGGTTTTCCATCAATCCTTTTTCCCGATTGAAATACATATCGTCAATAAAGTAATCGGCAAAATCTTTGACCTTGTCTTCACTGGCATTCAGCAAAGCGGTTTTTTCAGCCGAAGCGGGCGCTTTGGTCGCATACATATACCAAGCGTGTAAGAAGAAGAAGGTGGTGTCGGTTTGCAGTTTATCGGAATAGGGCTTTTTGTTTTCCTGCATGATGTGCAGCACGTAATCTTTTTTGTATTCCTTGTGATAATCCACAATATACTTCAAGATCTTGGCGGCGTAATCATAATCTCCCTGGGCTATGTGTGCCATAACTTGAATGGAGGAGTCACGGCCAAACATACCCACGTAAGCCCCGTTGAGCGAGGTTTGAGCATACCCGTTTTCATGAGTGCGGTCTAACATGGATTGATAGGTTTCGGCATACAGCGATTGCCCTTTTACCGAATACAAGGGCAATTCGTGCGTTACGGGTTCAATGGGATCGTCGGCAGTTTCTTTGTCTGCGGGGAATTTGTCGATTTTACCTACCACATGTTGCAGTACCAGCAAAGCATCAGCGGCAGAAATATTACCGTCGTCATCTACGTCGGCCAATTCTTTTTGTTGGTCGGTCATGGCTACCTTGCCAACCACTTGCTTGAGAATCATCAACGCATCAGCCGCAGAAATTGCGTTGTCTCCATCGGGATCACCGTACAACGGTTTTTCAGAGACGTTGTCCAACGCGTTAAAAGCCTTTACCGCATCCACATAGGTTTGATAATTTTCAACATCATTTACACCGGTGGCAAAAACGTAATGGTACAGCATTTGGTCGATTTTCACCAAAGCATCCCGAGAATCGGTGGTAATGGTACCCAGGGCAGTAATGGCATCTTCAATGTCGAACCGTTCTTTATGTTCTTCACGGTAGATCAGATCTTCGATTCTGTTTTTGCAATAAATCAATTTTTGAATATCTACCACCTTACCACGATCACTGCTGTTCATGGCAACGTATTCGTTATAAAGGCCCATAACCCGTTCTTGGTCAGCCAAGGTAATTTCTTCCACCGCAGGCAAAGCGGCAATTTTTTCCGACAATATCTCATAAGCGGGACGGGTATCTGCAGCCGCACCGATCAATTCAAAGGCTGCAACGGTATCACCAAACCGTTTCCATCCTCCGTCGTTGTTCCAAGCGGTACAGGAATACCCGGTAACCGTTGTCATGCCGTTCCACACCGCACGATTGGCAGTATGAACGGAAAAAGAATACCGTTCACCCGCCGTCACGGCTACGGCCGTAGAGAAGAGCAGTTCAAACCAATCGGTTTTTGCATCAACAAGAGTTAGGGTTTCGGTATAAATTTGAGTACCCGTGTCGGGCGTACCGGAATATACCGTAACATCAATGGTGTTATTGGCAGATTCGTTTGCCAAATATACTTTGATTCCTTCCAGAACCTCCGAACCCGGCACGAATTCTTGACCTGCCATATTGGCACCGCTGATTAAAAAAAGCGGAGTAGTCGTGTTTGTGGACGAGGTAAAGGCTGTTTCTGCTACGGTAGCAGTCACCATAACCGAAAAGAACATTACCAAGCACAAAACGGTGGCAATCAAACGTTTCATAAAAAAAGTCCTCCTATTACTTGACATTATCTCTATTATAAAGTAAATTATAATAGAAAACAAGAGTTATATTTTGCTTTTTTCATATATTTTTAACTTTCGGAGGGCAAATACGATGGCAATTATTTTTCACGAAGTCAGTCAAATCTTTACCGACACCTTACCCGGCATTTCTTTAAGCCATCAAGAAGCCAAGGTCAGCGGCGGACATTTGCCTCCTCATTGGCACGAACGAATGGAAATATGGTTGATTCGCGAAGGGAAAATGACCATTTCTTGTGACCGAGACATCTTTGACGTGGGTGCCGGTGACGTATTGATCTTCAATCCCGGGGAAGTACACTCCTGTCGCGTAACCAAAGCCCCCTCGTCCATTGAGTGTGCCATTTTTGATCTGACCTCGTTGTTGACCAATCGTCCCGCCGACATTGACCCGCTGATTCGCTCCATTTCTTCGGGGAAGGTGCGATTCCAACACATTGTAAGAAAAAACGAAGACGTTCATCAATTGATCGAACAACTGACCGCATGCAACCACACCACCCCTATCAACATTATGCGGGCAGAAGGTTTGCTGCTGCAATTGCTGTCGGTCTTGCTGGAAGGGTACGTTTCGGTAAAAACCTATTCGGTTCCTCACCATTTGCAAGAAGTCAGCAGTTTGCTGGAATACATCCACGAACATTTGGCTGACGATATTTCGCTGGAAAACCTGGCCAACCGCGCTTGTATGTCCCCCTCGTATTTTTGCCGATGGTTCAAGGGTGCCGTAGGGGAATCTCCCATGGCCTACGTGACCACGTTGCGCATCAACAGGGCCTACGAACTGTTGTCAAACGGCTGTTCGGTCACCGAAACCTGTCACAAAGTCGGCATTGACGATCTCAACAACTTTAATCGGCAATTTCGCAAGCGAGTAGGTGTTTCCCCCTCTAAAATAAAAGCCGAGACCAAACGCGGATGATTGGCACGGCAATTGTCAAATTCTATGGAAAAAAGTAAAATATCGTCTTGCAAACCGTTCCAATCAATGGTACAATAGAATTTGTTTTTAGGGGGGCGACGAAATGACAAAAGGTTTTGACAATGACAAGTATTTGGCCATGCAATCCGAACACATTCGAGGACGCATTGACCAATTCGGCGGTAAGCTGTATTTGGAATTCGGCGGCAAATTGTTCGACGATTTTCATGCGGCTCGGGTATTGCCCGGCTTTTTACCCGACAGCAAACTGCAAATGCTGTTGCAACTGAAAGAACAAGCCGAAATTGTAATTGTAATCAGCGCCACCGCCATTGAAAAAAACAAGGTGCGCGGTGACCTGGGAATCACCTACGACCAAGACGTACTGCGATTGATCGACGCTTTTCGCAGTGTAGGCTTGTACGTGGGTAGTGTTGTGCTTACCTGTTTTGCCTACCAACCCGCCGCTGAAGCATTTCAAACCCGATTGGAAAAATTGGGTGTACGGGTATACCGTCATTATGTCATTTCGGGGTATCCCTCCAACGTTGATCTCATCGTCAGCGATGACGGTTACGGAAAAAATCAATACATTGAAACTTCTCGTCAATTGGTGGTGGTCACCGCTCCCGGACCGGGTAGCGGCAAAATGGCAGTTTGTTTGTCTCAGCTGTATCACGACCACAAGCGTGGCGTACAAGCAGGCTATGCCAAATTCGAAACCTTCCCTGTTTGGAATCTGCCGCTAAAGCATCCCGTGAACATGGCATACGAAGCCGCCACCGCCGATTTAAACGACGTAAATATGATCGACCCTTTCCACCTGGAAGCCTACGGCAAAACCGCCGTGAACTATAACCGCGACGTGGAAATTTTCCCTGTGGTCAGCGCCATGATGGAACGAATCTTGGGGGAATCGCCCTATAAATCCCCCACCGACATGGGTGTCAATATGGCAGGCAACTGTATTGTAGACAACGACATGGTTTGCCAAGCCGCCAAAAGTGAGATCGTACGGCGTTACTACGCCGGGTTGTTGGCGCAAAAAAACGGCAACGGCTCCGAAGAAACGGTGCGAAAATTGGAACTGCTTATGAAGCAAGCAGGCGTTACGGTAGCTGATCGCAAAGTCGTTGCCGCCGCCAATACCCGAGCCGAAGAAACAGGCGAGCCCGCCGCCGCCATAGAGCTGCCCGACGGTCGTATCATTACCGGCAAGACCTCACCCCTTATGGGTGCTTCTGCCGCTTTGTTGCTCAACGCATTAAAAGCTTTGGGAGGCATTGACAAAGAAATCCACCTGCTGTCCCCGGTGATTATTCAACCCATTCAGCACCTGAAGGTCGACCACCTGGGCAACCACAACCCCCGCTTGCACACCGACGAAATTTTGTTGGCGTTGTCTATTTCCGCCGCCACCAATCCCACCGCTGAAGTGGCAATGCAACAACTCAATCTGTTAAAGGATTGCCAAGTGCACTCCTCGGTAATTTTATCCCCCGTGGATCAAAAAACCTTCAAAAACTTAGGAATACAACTGACCATGGAGCCGGTTTATCAATTCAAAAAACTGTTCCACAAAAAATAATTCAAACGCAAAAAACGATCCCCGAAAGCAACCGTTTTCGAGGATCGTTTTTCATTCTTATAACCAATCAAACAACACCAATCCACCGCTCATGGGAGGCAACAACAAGTCATTGTCCGTGCACTCTCCCAGCAAGGTCGTAAGGTGTTTTCCGTTGCGCGGCAGGGAAACTGCCGTTTTTTTGTTACCGCGGTTGACCGCGACCAACAAGGCTTGGTTGTCTGCCACACGCATATACGCTACCGTATTTTGATCGGCATACAACGGCACCATGTCGCCTTCCTTCAACATCGGCAGTTCGGTTCGCCATGCGCCCAATCGCTTATACCATTCCTTCAGTTTGGGACACGGAGGCGTGTTCCAAGCCATGGGTGCACGGTTAAAGGGATCGCCGTACCCTTCCATTCCCAATTCGTCACCGTAATAAACGCAAGGCACACCGGGTAGGGTGTACTGCAACAACGTTGCCAACTGCACCATGGCTTCTCCCCGCTTATATTGGTCAGCGTGCAAGCGAGTCTTGGACTGCCATGCCCGATCTCGTCCTTGCTCCGCCTCCCCTGCCAATGCGGTGATCAACCGCTTGGTGTCGTGAGTGCCCAAGTGATTCATAAGGGTGTGCAAAGCGGGGGCAGGGTAGTTTTCTGCCACCGTCATGACCGTTTCCAAAAAGGCATTGCCGTCGCCGTTGCGCACAAAATCAAGTACCGCATTGGCAAAGGGATAGTTCATAACGCTGTCTAACTGCGTTCCCAACAAATAACTGCGGCGGTTGCCGTAACTGATTTTGGTGGTGGCGTCTTCCCACACCTCTCCCAAAATCATGCCTTGCGGGTGATTGGCTTTGACACCGCGCCGCAAATAGTCCAAAAACAGGTCGGGCAATTCATCTGCCACATCTAACCGCCAACCGTCGGCACCTCGGTTCATCCAATAGGCCAATACGCCGTCGTGCCCCGTAATAAACGAAAGGTAGTCGGGGTCGGTTTCGTTGACTTCGGGCAGGGTTTGAAATCCCCACCAAGAGTGATATTTTTCGGGGTAGTTAATAAAGGTGTACCAAGAGCGATAGGGGGAATCGGGACGATTGACTGCACCGTTTGGTTCGTACCGCAGTTGTTTGTTAAAGTACACGCTGTCGCTTCCCGTGTGGGAAAATACGCCGTCTAACAAAATACGTATTCCCACCGCATGAGCGGCGGCGCACAAATCTTTGAAATCTTGCTCGGTTCCCAAAAGCGGATCAATCTTTTTGTAGTCGGCGGTGTTGTACCGATGATTGGAATGTGCCTCAAAAATAGGATTTAAGTAGAGGCAGGTAACCCCCAACTCTTTGAAATAAGGGAGTTTGCTTTCTATCCCTTTTAAGTCTCCGCACCAATAATCGTTGTTCAGACGACAGGGCTCTTGCTCGGTTTTGTCTACGTTAAAGGCAGGTTGTCCCACAAATTCAGAGTACAAATACCGCTCGGCGGGCACGTTTTGTTTTGGCGTACCCGAAGCACAAAATCGGTCGGGAAAAATTTGGTACATAATACCGCCTTTTAACCAATCGGGGGTCTGAAAGTCGGCACGGTACACCGTCAATTGCCATTCGGGGCCGTCGGCTTGCATAA
Organism: Clostridia bacterium; assembly: GCA_017556785.1. Classification (GTDB taxonomy): domain Bacteria; phylum Bacillota; class Clostridia; order Oscillospirales; family Acutalibacteraceae; genus UMGS1484. The sequence goes on from JAFYMD010000106.1 coordinate 19,189, forward strand.
TTCCCGCGCCGCCTTTTCCGCAAGTGAGCGGATTGTGACCATAGGGGGTGTCGAAGTAAAAGTGGTAAAAATACAACCCTGCTTCGTTGGGGGTGATGATACACTCCCACCACCAGCCGTTTTGGTCACCCTCTAAGGTGCGCCAAACGTCTTGCCATATTTCTGCTTTGCCGTCTTTGTGATAAATCAGCCAAGCACGACTGCAATCTAAGGGCAAATATAGCTTAAAACTGACAGGAGTCCCCGCCGTAACCGCCCCAAAAGGGGTTTTATAGCGGGGATCTTGTGAATAGTAAGGGGTTTTCATGGGTTATTTAACCGCGGTGCAATGCCAAATATCTCTGGCGTAATCTTCTACCGCACGGTCGGCGGCAAACCGCCCCGACATGGCGGTATTGGTAATCGCCATGCGATTCCATACAGCGGGTTTTTGGTACAATTCGCTTACTTTTTCTTGTGCACGGCAGTAGCTTTCAAAGTCAGCCAATACCATGTAGGGGTCACGATGAAGCAAAGAGTTGACCACGTCGGGGAAATAGTGCCCGTCAATGCCTGCGCTGATAAAGTCAATGGCTTGACGAATACGAGGATTGTTGTAGTAGTATTGGGTGGGATTGTAACGAGATTTGAGTTCTGCCGCTTCGGGGGTGCTCATACCAAAAATTACAATATTGTCGTCGCCCACAGCCTCGTGAATTTCCACGTTGGCACCGTCTTCGGTACCCAAGGTAACCGCACCGTTGAGCATGAGTTTCATGTTGCCGGTACCCGAAGCTTCGGTACCTGCCAACGAAATTTGTTCACTCACGTTGGCGGCGGGTACCAACAATTCTGCCAAGGTTACGCGGTAGTCTTCCATATACACGATTTTCAGTTTGTCTTTTACCGCGGGGTCGTTTTCAATGTGCTTAGCCAAGGTGCAAATCAATTGAATAATTTGTTTGGCAAGGAAATACCCCGGTGCGGCTTTTGCCCCGAAAATATAGGTTTTGGGGGTGAATTCGGCATTGGGATTGTTTTTGATAAACAGATAATCGTCAATAATATGCAACACGTTAAGATGTTGCCGTTTGTATTCGTGCAACCGTTTGATTTGGATATCGAAAATGGATTCCAAATTGCAGTCGCCACCACCGTGACGGCTGATGTATTTTGCCAAACGGGCTTTGTTGTTTTGTTTGATTTTGTGGAAGGTTTCTTGTACCGTGGCATCGTCGGCGTATTTCATCAATTCTTCCAGCTTGTCGGCATTGTAAATATAATCGTTGCCAATCAAATCGGTAATCATAGCCGCCAGTTCGGGGTTGGCTTGGTTGAGCCAGCGACGATGAGCAATACCGTTGGTTACGTTTTTGAATTTTTGAGGGGTCAAGCGATAAAAGTCGGCAAATACGCTGTCTTTTAAGATTTCGCTGTGCAATTGAGAAACCCCGTTTACGCTGTGGCAAGCGGCTACTGCCATGTTTGCCATGCGCACCACACCGTCGGCCAAAATCGCAGTGCGTTCTACCAAGCCGGCGTCATAGGTTTGATTCCAAACCCGTTCCCGATGACGATTGTCAATTTCGGTGACGATTTGGAAAATACGGGGTAGACGTTCTTTAAACAAGTCCATGGGCCAGCATTCCAAAGCCTCACGCATAACCGTGTGGTTGGTGTAGGCAATGGTGCGGGTGACAATATCCCAAGCGTCGTCCCAAGTGTAACCGCATTCGTCCAACAAAATACGCATCAATTCGGGAATTGCCAATACGGGGTGGGTGTCGTTGGTGTGAATGGCGGCTTTTTCGGGCAGATTGTCCAACGTACCGTAACGTTGCAGGTGGTCACGAACAATGTCTTGCACCGAAGCCGATACCAAAAAGTATTGTTGACGAAGGCGCAAAGATTTACCTTCATAGTGGTTGTCGGCAGGGTAAAGCACTTGGCTGATTACAGTAGCCATAGCATTTTGTTGCATAGCGCGCATATAGTCCCCGTCGTTAAACAGTTTCATGTCTAAACCGGGAGCTTCGGCACTCCAAAGCCGCAAAACCGACACCCCTTTGCCGTCTTGCCCTGCAACCATCAGGTCGTGGGGAATGGCTTTAATAGGTGCATAGTTTTCGTGTTCTACGTGGTGATGGTGACCGTCCCACCAATCTCGCACATAGCCGTCAAAACGAACTTCAATGGCTTGTTCGGGGTGGTCAATAAACCATACCTCGCCACCGGGAAGCCAAAAGTCGGGCAACTCGGTTTGCCAACCGTCGATGAGTTTTTGACGGAAAATACCGTATTCATAGCAAATAGAATACCCCATGGCAGGGTAACCGTCGGTGGCAAGACCGTCTAAATAACAGGCTGCCAAACGACCTAACCCACCGTTGCCCAAACCGGCATCCGGCTCTTGATCAAAGATTTTTTCCAACTTAATGTCAAAATCGCTCAGGGCTTGTTCAAAAGAATCCATCAGCCCTAAGTTGGAAAGGTTGTTTTTCAGCGAGCGACCCATCAAGAATTCCATGCAAAGATAATATACCTGCTTGGCATCTTGCTTGGCGGCACGCCCCATAAAATCGTTGCGACCCTTTTGCAACATGTCTTTTACAATCAAAACGATTGCTTTGTAATAATGCTCGTTGGTGGCTTCGTGGGGGGTTACGCCGAAGTAGTGAGAAAGTTTTTGTAAAATCAATTCTCGTGCTTCGGACGAAGATAAACGGTAATCCATAAAAGAACCTCCGATAAGATAAAATTCTCCATAATATAAATTATACCCACATTATATAATATATTGCTAAAAAATCAAGAGGGGAAAGAATGAATTGAAATAAAAAACAGCAAATTGCACAAAAAACGATGGTTTTTTCACTTCCGAAGGAATCGCTATAGATACCAAAAGCCCACCGCTTGTCGGCGGTGGGCCTCAGGTGGGCAAATCGTTCTTTGAAATACAGGATATTTGTGCTGACAAGCCGTTGGATTACAGGATCGACATCAAGATCAATCCCAATACAAATACGCCGGCACCAACGGCGGTAGGGAACCAAATTCCCAGCTTGAATTCGGGAGTCCAGCCGAGCTTTTTGCAGTTGGCCATAAATTGGATGCAGTAAGCGATGTATCGGATGGGAGTGACCACTACACCGATCAAAATGGTTAAGAACAGTTGGAGCACCAGCATACCCAATTTGCCGCCTAGGTCAGGATCGTAGGTTTTGTGTCCGTCGGCATAGGTGGTGACAATTTGGTAGTCGTAATTAAAGATGTTTTTGAAGCCATACCGTCTCACTGCAATCACAGAAGGAACGGAAATGATCAAGGCGCCTGCCAGGGAAAGAAGCGGGGTTGTTTTGAAACCGATGATAACGAGGATCCAACCAACGCAACAAAACAGGATAATCTTCCAGATTTCTTTTAAGCCATGACTCATTTTGTCAAGGGCTTGGTTTTCCGAAGGGTTTAGTTTTTGCTCATTGATTTGTTCGTTCATGGGTAACATTCCTTTCATTTTGTTTTTGTGGGAACGCAGATGACACAAATATCCGATTTACCGCTTTTCACCAAACAGAAGTATCAGAGGAATGTTTGATCATCTTCATAGTAGCATAATTTGTCGAATTTTGCAAGGAGTTTGGCAAACAAATAAATACACGATGATTTCTTGTGAAACCATCGTGTTTCAGGTTTATAGGGAATGAAAATTGCCTTCCACACAGGTGGCAAGGGGGTTGAGAGAATCGTCCATCACTACAAAGTCAGCGTCGTAGCCTGCGGCAAGCTTGCCCTTTGGCAGTCCCATCACGGTGGCGGGGGTGGTGCTGGCCATTTGGATGGCATCTTCTTTGGGGATCCCGAATCGGATGGCTTGCTTAACACAATACAGCAGGGTAGCGGTAGAGCCTGCGATGGTTCCGTCGGCAAGACGGGCGGTGCCCTCTTTTACAAACACCGTTTGACCACCTAAATCATACTGACCGTCGGTCAGCCCCGTGGCGCGCATGGAGTCGCTGATGAGGATCATCCGCTGTGGACCAAAGGCTTTATACAGCATCATCACCACGGCGGGATGCAGGTGGAATCCGTCGCAAATGACCTGTACGTAAGCATCCTTTGTGAGCGCCGCCCCCACGGGACCGGGATTGCGGTGGTGGAGAGGCTTCATGGCGTTAAAGGTGTGGGTCAGTCCCACAGCGCCTGCTTCAAAAACCCGGAAAGCCAAATCGTAATCGGCGGCGGTGTGCCCCAAAAACACGGGGATAGAGGAATCTTTGATGGCTTGCAATGCGCCATCGATTTCAGGAGCGAGAGTAATCAGCCCCAAGTGATGATAATGGGATAAATGCTCAAAACGGGCGGCGGTAATGGCCTCTTCTGCCTGTGCCCCCTTATAGGCGGGGTTGATGAACGGTCCTTCCAAATGATACCCCAATGCTTTGGCACCGGTGGTTTCAGGCAATATAGCGGTCGCTTTTTCAATCGCTTCTTTTGCCATGGACATGGTGGTAGGATACCAAGGAGTCACCCCGTTTTGCAAATAAAAACGGCTCATTTCCTCTAAGCATTCATTCCCGTCCATCACGTCCAAGCCTATACAACCATGGGAGTGAATGTCAATCAGGCCGGGAATAACCTCTTGTCCGTTCAGGTCAATTCCCTCTTCCGCGGTTTTTCCGAAAAAAGCAAATTTTCCGTTTTCTACCCCAAAATCAGTAACAATTCCGTTGATGCATGCGTTTTTGTAAACCGTCATCCCTCATACGCCTCTTTATCACACAAAATGGTTACGTTGGGGTGCATTTTCAGGAACGTAGCGGGACAATCGGTGGTCACCAAATCGTTTTGCAACGCTTCGATCACCGCATGTTTGTTTGCGCCCGAAATGATGCAAACGATTTGACGTGCTTTCATAATGGTGCCCATACCCATGGTAACCGCTTTGGTCGGCACGTCTTCTTTCTTTTCAAAGAAACGGGCATTGGCATCAATGGTATCGTCGGTCAAATCGGTCACGTGCGTGCCCGCCACCAACGCGGTGTCCGGTTCGTTAAAGCCAATGTGACCGTTGCGGCCAACCCCTAACAGTTGCAGGTCAATGCCACCCTTGGCATCGATCGCAGCATCGTAAGCCGCACCTACGGTTTCCACGTCCTTGGCGGTGCCGTCCGGCACAAAGGTGTTGGCTTTGTCAATGTTAATGTTGTCGAACAAATTTTTGTTCATAAAATAGCGATAACTTTGGTCATGGGCGGGGTCCATGGGATAATATTCGTCCAAGTTAAAGGTGGTGACGTCTTTAAAATCAATCACCCCTGCTTTGTTTTGTTCTGCCAAAAATTGATACAGACCCAAGGGGGTGCTACCGGTGGCAAACCCCAAAACAGCATCGGGCTTTTCGGTAAGCAGGTCAACATACAATTTGCCTGCGGCGGCGGACATTTCTTCATAAGAGTTGCATACAATGATTTTCATAATAGGACCTTCTTTTATTGTCTTAATTTATGGATTGAATGGCGGGCGTTTACCCACCACAACTTGTAAAATGACGAGGGCATCGGCGGCAGTCACCCTGCCGTTTTGGTCGGTGTCGGCAGCAAGAGTTTGGGAATAAATGAGGTAGATGCGGCCCACTACCGATTTTAATACCTCTAAAGCGTCGGCGGTATCAACCACACCGTTTTCATCCACGTCCCCCAAGGGGAAGAGAGGTTCGACGGGCACGTCGGCTTGTTTGGTTTGCGAGAATAACCAGCTCACTTGGTCGGCGGTGCGGAAGGCACGGGACCAACAACCGTGACCCAAATCGTCGTATTCGGTGTAAGAGATGTTTCCACCTGCTTCTTGAATGGCCGCTACTATGGCGCGGGTACCTGCCACCGGCACGGTGGGGTCGTCGGCGCTGTGATAGGTGCGAATGGCAACGTTGGTCATCCGCTTTGCCTGATCAGGATCACCGCCGCCGCAAACCGGAATGGCAGCCGCAAAGGTGTTTGGGTAACGGGCAAGCAAATCCCATGTGCCGTAGCCACCCATCGAAAGCCCCGAAACGTATAGTCGGGTGGCATCAATTTTGTAGGTGTTTTGTAAGTCGGCAAGCAATTCCATTACCGCTACCAAATAGGGGGAGGGAGGAACTTTGTCGATCGCATAGGTTCCGCGGGTTGGGGAAACATTTACCCAAGGCTCCATGGATTGAGGTACAATCACAATGGTGTCGGTACGTTGATTCAAAACTGCCCGCACCAGCTCTACACCAACAGAAAGCTGATCCTCATTGTCGTTGCCGCATTCCCCAATGCCGTGCAGGTGAATGAACACCGCATAGCCGTTTTCGGGGGCATCGCCTTCGGGTTTATAAAAACGATAAGGGAGCTCGGTGTCATCCGAAGCGAAAAAGGTTTCGGCGGTCATGCCGTAAATGGTGTCATCGGCTTGGCAGGGAATCACCATTGTGCCAAGTAATGCGAAACACAAAAGAAACGAGAGGAATTTTTTCATTATTACAACTCCTTTTCAAATGCATATTTTCAGTATACCATATTTTTTGGAAAATGAAAGATGAAAAACAAACTTTTTTCCTCAAAAAATCATTCAAATTTGACCTTTTGAAATAATTTGATTTAAATTATTTGTTGGTGCCGACAAATTCGCTGGGGGTAATGCCTTGCAAATTTTTAAAGGCACGATTAAAACTGCGAATGGTTGAGAATCCGCTTCTGGCCGCCACTTCGGTTATGGTCAGGTCGGTGGTGCGAAGCAAAGATGCCGCCAAATCCACCCGATACTGATTAACCAACGTGCAAAAGTTCATGCCGAAATTGTCCTTAATACAGTTGGAAAGATAGTGGTAGCTGTACCCCAAATTTTCTGCTAATTGCTCCAAACGCAAGGTGCCGTCAAGATTTTGGCTAATGTATTCAATCACCTTCTCAATCAAATGGTTGTTTTTGTGGGAAGAAGGTTGCACCTCACATTGCGCACTCGCTTGGGCACACAGGGCATACAACACGCTTTTCCAACCGAACACGTCTTTTGGTTCGGGCAGCGAAAACAATTTTGGCTCGTTGGGACGAAAAACAGGATCGACAAATTCCTTGTCGTTGATAAACTTATAAAACTCATTGACATAAATGGGGTCAAAAATCAACATAATCGCATCCGAAAATTCGGGTGTGTGATAGCTGTGGGATTGATTTGGCAACACCAAAACCGCTTCTCCCTCACGGATTTCATAGGAAATATCGTTGACCGTACAAGAAATGTTCCCTTCACAAACGTAAAAAAACTCAAAGCTATAATGCATGTGTCGTCCAAAGGTCATGCTTTGCACCCGCTCGGCGCGAATTAAGCGATTCAAATGAGAAGCGTTGGCTTCGTATTGCATAAAACCACCTCCAACATCTTAACTTTTGTCTATAATGATACAACCAATGTCTTGCCTTGTCAAGGATATAAATTTTATAATGTAACAAAGGAGGAATCATCATGAAAATGAAACGAAGTATCTCTATGATTTTGGTGCTGGTTTTGCTTTTGTCGGTCGTGGGAGTGGCTCTTCCCATTACGGCAACCGCAAGCAATACGGCGGAGGAGTTGGACTATATGTATTTGAAAAACTTAAATGGCCCTTCGGGGGTCGCCTTAGGCGGTATTGGGGTTGGGTATTACGAAATCGATCCTACAGGCACGGTCACCCGAAACTGTGTGAACAATATTCACAAATCCTTTGCCGACAAGCCAAACGGCTTTTTGGTGGGGGTATGGGACGGTAAAACCGCCACCCGTTTACAACGGGACAGTGCCACCACCTACGGTATGAAAGGGTATGCCGACAGTTATTATACCGGCTTGTGGCCCTATATGAACATTGACTTCAAAAATAGCCATTCCGGCACGGCCGACATGGGTTTTTCTGCTTATTCAGGACTGACCGCTCACAACGTAAAAGACAGTTCTTTACCCGTAGTGTATTACGACGTCGTGTTAAAAAATGACGGTAGCTCGGCCAAGACCATGTCCACCATACTGACTTGGGGTGACTTGATTGGTCGTGGCATGCGTGATTCGGACAAAGAAACCTTGTCCGACTTAAACGGTGAATCGGAAGATTGGTACGATATGCCCACTCCCCAAACCTATGCCAAAGGGGTACAGGTTTCAAACGGCGGCACGACCTATACCGGTGTTATGCAATATGCCAAAGGACAATTGTTACCCGAACGTGCTACCTTCCAAAACTACAACAATGCCTTTATGATTTTGGCAGAAGATACTGCCGCCACCGACGTTACCATTTTAAAGAATTTTAACGTTGCTAGCAGCAACGCTTTGTCCTCTTATACTTCTTCGGGCCGATTGAATGCTTACGATGCAGGGGAAGTGGCCTTGTCCGCCCCCACCAACGGTAGCCGTACCACCACCAACGGCAGTGCGGTTGCGGTATCTGCCAGCGTACCTGCCGGACAATCGGTGACCGTAAAATTGATGGTTTCTTGGTTTGCTCCCGAAATTATCGAGGCGCAATATGCAGGTATGCACCGATTCTCTACCTGTGATTTTAATAAATATTATCATAATTCTTTTTCTACCATTGAAGCCATGACTTCCTATGCCATCGGCATTCGGGATGCCCAAAGAGCAGGCATTCGGGAGTGGCAAGATCCCATTCTCAACAGTTCCATGCCCAAGTGGTTGCAATTCAAACAAATCAACAGCGGTTACACCCTGTATAGTTGCGGTGTACTGAACAAACGGGGCAATTTCTCTACCTTAGAGGGGGAAATGGGCGGCTACGGCGGCACCATGGACCAAAAGATGAGTTCTTACCCTGTATATGAAAAATTATTCCCTCAATTAAACTTGACCGAAAACCGTCAGTTTGCCAACGTAACAGGGTCAAACGGCGAGATTCAACACTTTGACATTCACTACTATTACGGAATGTCTGACTATGAAAACAAAGACAATCCCACCCCTGCCGGCAGTATGATCGACAACTCCGGCACCTGGATGATGCAAATGTGGAATCACTATCGGCAAACCGCCGACGTCACCTATTTGCAACAATATTATTCGGTGATGAAGCAGTCCATGAAATTCCTGCAAGCACGTTGTCCTGCAGGTACGCACATTCCTTCTTACAACACCACCTATGACGATTATTCCCATCCCCAAGTGATGGTCTATTCGGGTACCGTATGGCTGCACATGCTGGATTTGGCACAACGTTGGGCAACTTTGATGGGCGAATCCGACCAAGCCGCAGCCTATGCCGCCGAATACAAGGAAGCCTTTGATGATGTGAACCTCTACTACAAGGCCTGGTCAGCCGACCTTGGCTACGATGCGTTTTATGCCTACGGCAGTAACGGGGAATTCCTTTCCTCCAACGGTCAAAGCGGCAACGTAGAAAGTGCCATTATGTTCTCGGGGGCTATGGCAGGGCAGTTCATCAGCCGTATGAACGGACAAGGGGACGTGGTTCCCTTTGACCAATTCGTTTCCCACATGAAGACCTTCCTGCAAACCTCGGTGCAACAAACCAACGATTACATGGCACCGAAGGTTTATAACATCCGTACCGAGCAAGGGTTGGATTGGCTCAGCTCCAACTGTTGGCCTTTCTACCTGGAAAGCTATGGCGGCATGGCAGCCATTCAAGCAGGGTATTTGGAAGACGGTTTGGAAATTTTGGAACATACCTCTTTGGTAGACCTGCGATTGGGCTACACCTGGACTCGTAGTTTGTGGAGCCGCGCTTATATTACCTATATGACCGCTCCCGTTAGCTGGATGATCGGTGACGTGTTGGCAGGCGCCAGCGTAGATGCTCCCAATCATACCTTGACCTTGGGACCCTCTTGCTTGGCAAGTGAAGGGGTAGGCGTTAGTGATAACCTGACCGTTACCCTTTACTATCCCAAATATTGGGCAACCGTGAACTACAACAAAACCAGCGGTTCGTTTACTTATAAGATCATCAAAACCTTCTACGAAAACGGAGAACAACCCATTACCATCAACAAGGTGATCGCTTCCCCCGCAGGGGTTCAAACCGCCGATGCCCAAACCATTACGCTGGATAGCACCTTTACGGTGACCGAAGGAGCGGTGTTGGATTTGTCGGCAACCATGGACAAATTCCAAGGGGTGACCAAAGAAAAACTGTTGCAACCCGTGGCAGAATACGAGCCTCCCAAAGAGGAAGTGGTTGCTAACGGTACAGGGCTTACCACTCGTCTGACCGCAAACGGTCAAACCACGTCCCTGCCCAAAACCGAAAGTGTCAACCTGCGATTTAACAAAGACAATCTGCCTGCCGAAAATGTAACCGATGCTTACACCTTGGAACTGCAAGGACGCATTTTGCCCAAATACAGCCAAAAATATCAGTTGCTGTTTGAATATACGGGCAATCCGGACGATCTGATTATTGAAATCGACGGCAAAGTAGTAACCGACTACGGCAGCGATATTTCGGCGGTGGAATCCCAACAATTCACCCCAACGGCAGGCTGTGCCCTGCGGGTGGTTACCATGGGGCTGGAAGGGGGCAACCTCTATTCGGTAAAGATCACCTACAAAGGGGACGTGTCCGATGCTACCGACGATGTGCTTCGCTTCCTTTGGTGGTCCACCACGCAACAAATGAGTCTGGTCATCAAAGAACGGATGTATCCCGTGATTCAGTTTGACGAAATAATCAACGGGGTAGAATATACCGACGGTACGGTGCAAGTGGAAAATGAACACGTGGCGTATACCACCCCCGGCACCTATGCCATTTACAGCGGCATCGACTTTGGCGCAGGCGGAAAAGATTATCTCTTTAAAATCCGCGCCGCCGCCATTCGCAACGAATTGTCTCAAGGGGGCACTTTGCAGATCCGTCGGAACGACAAAAACGGCGAGTTGCTGGGTAGTCTGGAATTTACTCCTACCTCCGATACCGGATGGGGTAATTATCAATGGTTCACCACCTCTCTGCACAGCGATCAGGGATTGCAAGGCTTCGAGGATATTTGTCTGGTGTTCCAACCTGTGGTCAGCAACGGATTTTTGATGAACTACGATCAGTTAACCTTCCTCCGTTCGGGTGTGGGTGGCAAAATTGTAGATGCCACCTCGGTTATCGACGGGAAATCCTACACCGATGCCACCGCCGAAATTGAAGGCGACCACATGGCTTGGACCGGGCCGAACACCTATGCTTTGTATACCGGATTGGACTTTGGCGAAACCGCCCGAAACTTTACCTTTAAGATCAAGGCAGGCGCCATTAACAACGAGCACTCTCAAGGCGGCACCATGGAACTGCGGCTTGATGGGGAAAACGGTACGCTACTGGGTGTGTTGGACTTTACTCCCACCGGCGATTGGGCAAAATACGAGGAACAAACCCTGCAACTGAATCAACCCTTGTCGGGAGTACAAAATATTTGTCTGGTATTTAAGCCGGTCAGTTCCTTCTTGTTTAACTACACCACCTTCACCTTTGAAGGGGAGCGCATTCTTTCTTCCTTTGACAAGTTTACCGACGTGTCAACTCCCATCTATCATTTAGGATTAGCGGGGGCAACCGAATCGGATAGTCATTGGACCGATTATCGCTATATTGCCCAAGAAATCGTGCCTACCAAGGCGGATTTGTACGGTGCGGCATTGGCATTAAATCTCACCGCAGGTAAAGCAACCGTGCATATGGAATTGCGGGAACAACTGAACGGAAATGCCGTGGCAGTAACCGAGCAAACCATTGAAAGCAAGGGCAACGGCGTGGCATTTTATGATGTTCGTTTTGATGAAAAAGTCACCGTAGAGCCGCAAAAACTGTACTATCTGGTGTATTACCTGACCGCACGGGAGGCAGGCAACGTTTGTATTGTCCACGGTGCTAATTTGGGTGCCAATAAGGCAGAATATATCGGTTATGTGTGGAAAATGGCAGACGGTCAACCTGTTTCTTATTCCGCAGGGGACAAGAATCTGACCTTTGGCTTTGAATTGATTACCACGGCAGAAGAACCCGTGAATCCGCCTGTGGCAATCCCCTACGGCGACGTAGACGGTGACGACAGAGTCTCTGCCACCGACGCTTTGGAAGTGTTAAAATCGGTGGTAGGCAACGTGACCTTGACCGAAGAACAAACGGTGCTTGCCGACGTGGACGGAGATGAGAAAATCTCCTCTGCCGACGCACTATATATCCTAAAAAAAGTAGTTGGTAAAATCGACAAGTTCCCGGTGGAGGAATAATCCATTTTACCCTTAAACTCACCCTCTTTCCCGAGGGTGAGTTTTTCGTTTTCCTTGGATGATTTTCCCTTGCACATAAGATTGCTTTGGTGTATAATCAAAATAGATATATATACCTATTATCTTTGAGGAGGATGTGCTATGAAACGCTTACTCACGTTTGTGATGGTTTTGTGCTTGCTTTGCTCATTGGCAGTGCCTTTTGACGCATCAGCCGCCATTCCGCTTGACCAGTCTATTGACGGACTGAACAATACCTCTTTGGTCGTTTTGCCTGCCGGGAACACCGGTACCAATTATCCCAAAGGCAAAATCGTTACCGACAACTATACCGAAGGTGACGGCAGTTTATATTCCAACTGGCCTGCGCCCGCCAGCGGAACTCTTGCAGGAACCCAAAACGGCATCAACATTTCCCTTGTTGGTGTAGGCGGCAGTGCGGGGCTGAATATTGCCGCCGCTACCTACGTTTCTTTTGACCTGTATCTGCATGGGGTAAGCTTTACCGCCGGTAAAGATGCCCTGATTCGTTTTGGCTCGCAAGCCTCGTGGAACTCCACCGACTTGGGCTCGGTTTATTTTACCGACCAAGCCAAAAATATGAAAGAGGGTTGGAACCACTTTACCATTCCTCTTCCTGCTTCTTGGAACCACACCTCGGTAAAAAATATTTGGATTGCTTTTGACAACGGCTGTACCGCTGTTACCCTTACCGCGAATGATGCTTATGTATTGTTAGACGACCTGCGGTTGTTAAACAACGAGGGGAAAGCCATTAACGACGTGCGTAACCAAGCCAAGCCGGTGATTGCCGCCATTGCCAAGGCATATAAAACCTCTGCCAAGGCCGATATTACCGCCGCTCGCAATGCTTATAACGCTTTGTCTGCCGCCGCTAAGGCTTACGTAACCAATTTGGATAAGTTGGATGCCGCCTCGGTTGCTTATGACAAGCAATTCCGCTCGCTGGATACCCTTGTGGGTATAAATGGGGGCAACGGCACCCAAAACCGCACCATTGAACCGACCAACTATATGGAAGGCAAAGGTGCCGGTAAATGGGAATATACCGCCGCTTCCAATGGGTTGTTCTGGTATGTATATTGTGATAATCACACCACCGACACGGTGGGTATGGATATTTCCGGTGCGGAATATATCGTCTTCGACTTCTTTGTCAGCAATGCTTCTGCTTGGACGTTGGCAGGGGACACCCGCATCAACTTCCGTGACTCCACCGACGGGTGGAATTCCAAGGCGGGACAGGTAACTGCCACCAATATGAATAACACCTTTAAAGCCATGAAAACCGGTTGGAACCATGTGGCTTTGCCCATTGACCGCTCTGCCGCCACGGTAAATAACGTGTGGGGATTTCGTATGTATTTTGCCAGCGGTACGGCACCTGCCGGTTTTTATACCATGATTGACGACATTCGGTTTGTAAGCGCATCCTACGTAAATAGTCAACACTATGCCGATACCATTGCCGCAAAAAAGGTTGCCGCCCAAATCGGTTCCTTGCCCAACAGCGCTTCGGCTGCTCAAATTCATTCGGTGCAAAATGCGTATTTTGCCTTAACCGATGCGCAACGTCCCTTGGTTGCCAATATTGCTCATCTGAACAAACTGGTGAACAACCTTTCGGCAACTTCGGTGAATATTCAATATCGTCACCTGAACAACGCCGAACGCACCTCTCAAGAAGCCGCTACTACCACCGAAACCACCACCATGCGGGTAGAAGGTACGGGGGCCGCTAAATTCGTGCACGCAGTTGACCGCACCAACGGTTTGTATTGGTATGTATATTGCGAATCTTCTGCCGCCTCTACCGGCACCAATATTGCAGGGGCAACCCATATTACCTTTGACTTTTACGTCAGCGATCCCTCAAAATGGAGCATTGGCACGGCAGATATGCGTCTGTCGGTACGGAACGTTGCTTCCACCACGTGGGACAACTCTTGTACCCAGGTTTCTGCCGCCAATATGAAAACCGCATTCTCGAACGTAAAACAAGGGTGGAACCATATTGTTATGCCCTTGGAATCTTTGTTGACCAACGATGCTTTCGCATTCCGTATGTATATGACCGGCGGTAGTGCCAAGCAAGGCTTTTACACCATCATTGACGACGTTCGGTTTGTGAACCGCACCTATCTTGCATCGGCAGACTATGCTGACCGTATTGCCGCCAAAAAGGTTTCGGGTTTGATTTCTCAACTCACCTCCCAAAGCGGTTCCACCCAAATTTCTGCCGCCCGCACCGCTTACAATGCCTTGACTACCACCCAACAAGGCTACGTTTGCAACTACGATTGGCTTACCGCTTACGAAGCAGGTAACGCCCCTGCAGGAAGCGCTCAACAAACCTTCCAAACCATTCCTGCCGAACATTTAGGAAATCTGGCAGGCTATGCCAAGGGCGAATTCTCTTTGGCGATTTTAAGTGACTTGCACTATGCCGTAAACTGGAATAGCCAACAAAAAGATATTTACTTCAACTCCATGAAATATATTTTGGACCGTGCTGATTCCGAAAACACCCTCATGACCATTCAACTGGGGGATATGACCAGCGGTAACCGCTATGCCGAATGGCTTACCGTGCGCGAAGGTTTCCAAATGCTGGTAGACGGCGGCATGCCCTATGCCACCACCATTGGTAACCACGATATCGGTAGCGGTGCCAATGCAGCCTATAATGCCTTCTTGCCTTACAGCGAGCAGGTTGCCGAAAACCCCTATTTGGCTGGCGCCAAAGAAGAAGGCAAAACCGACAACTTGTACTACACCTTTAAGGTGAACGGTGTAAAATACATGGTGCTTGTGCTGGCTTGCTATCCCAAAGATGCGGTGCTCAGTTGGGCAGACAGTGTGGTAAAAGCCCACTCGGATTACAACGTAATTTTGGTTACCCACTCTTACCTGCAAATGAAAAACGGTACTTTGGGTTACACCGAAGAAGTGGAAGCCCTCGCCGCCGGTTTTAAGGGCATTAACGTGTGGAATAACCTGATTAAAGGTAATCCCAACATCTTTATGACCTTCAGCGCCCACAACTCCTATCCCGAACCGGGTAAAAACGGGGTTGGCTTGTTGACCTCTAAAAACGATGCCGGTCGCAACGTATACCAATTCTTGGTACCCGACCCTCAAAACTATGAAAACACCTACGGCGGTTTGGGTAGTTTATTCATGCTTCGTTTCTCCAACGCAGGCAAAACCGTAACCGGTGAATATATCGCCACCCGCTATAACAAAGACTTTATTGGTTACGGCACCAACAATTTCAGCATTACCCTTGACCCCATTCCCGACTACACCGCCATGGCCAAAGCGGTAGATGACAAAATCGCCGCCTTGCCTTCCAATATTACCCTTTCTAATGAAGCAGCGGTTACCGCGACGCGAAGCGCTTACAATGCGTTGGTAAACGAAGCCAAAGCCAAAGTAACCAAATTGAGTGTGCTCACCGCCGCCGAAACCAAGATTGCCGATCTGAAAGCGGCAAAAACGGTACAAGACAAGATTGCCGCTTTGCCCTCTACCATTGCGCTTACCAATGAATCGGCGGTTACTGCGGCACGGAGTGCATATAACGCCTTGACCTCCACCCAAAAATCTTACGTAACCAACCTAAGTAAGTTGACTGCCGCCGAAACCACCATTACCAACCTAAAAGCGGCAAAAACGGTGCAAGACAAGATTGCCGCCTTGCCTTCTACCATCACTCTAAACAATGAATCGGCAGTTACTGCGGCACGGAGTGCTTACAATGCCCTTACC
>JAFYMD010000013.1 GCA_017556785.1 Clostridia bacterium
GCCGTCCGGATCAAGGAAATAATACAACCGTTCAAAAAAACGGTGCAAGTCCCCCGGTTCGGTCAAATGATTCAAGCAGTCATACGTTGACACGGCACCGTTTGACGTACCGTACAGATCCAACTCTCGCAGATCTTGACACACCCACAAAATACCGCTGTCACACTCAGTTTCGCTCATAGCAACACTCAACATTTCGGGTGACAGGTCTACCCCAATCATGTCCACCTCTTTGCTTGCCAGCAAGCGGGTCATACGCCCACTGCCGCAACCAAGGTCGATCAAGCTTTTGGGGGAAAGTCCATGATGTGCCATTACCGCCAGCAAATAGTCGCACCGAGCCTCGTAATCCACCCGACCCATTAAACGGTCATAGAATTCGGAAAAACTGCCGTAACCGCTCATTGATCGTTCAAACGGGCAAGCACCATGTCGTAGCCGTCGTTGCCGTAAGCAAGGGAACGTTTCACACGACTGATGGTGGCGGTGGAAGCACCGGTGGCTTTAACGATTTCGCTGTACACCTTTTTTTCTTTGAGCATGACCGCAACCTGATACCGTTGGGACATGGCACGCAATTCCTGTATGGTACACAAATCGCCAAAAAAGTCGATGCATTCTTCTACAGTTTGCAAGGTCAAAATGGCACGAAACAACTCTTCGGCCGAGGAGGTCATCATTTTATCATCCATTTTGTGCCTCTTTCTTTACTTTATTTATCAAAAAAGATATCGTGTACTGCTTGTACCGCACGATCGGCATCTTTTTTGTCAATGAGCACCGAAATTTTGATTTCGCTGGTGGCGATCATTTGAATGTTGATGTTGTTGGAGAACAAAGCCTCAAACATTTGGCTGGCTACACCGGGGTGAGATTCCATACCGGCGCCAACAATAGACAATTTGGTTACATCGGTGTCTACGTTTACTTCCAAAGCACTTTGCAAGCATTCTACATCTTTCAAAGCTTCTACTACTTCGTCTTTTTGGTCGGCAGAAACGGTGAACACAATGTCTTTGCTACCGTCACGACCAATGGATTGCAGAATGATATCTACGTTGATTTTGGCTTGGGATAAAACCGAAAAGATTTTGTAAGCCATACCGGGAACGTCGGCAATACCGACGATTGTTACACGTGCTACGTTATTGTCTTTGGCTACGCCGCGAATTAACATTTTTTCCATAGTGGTTGCTACCTCCTTAACCTTGGTGCCGGGCACCCGCTCTAAACTGGAACATACTTCCATGTTTACGTTGTATTTTTTGGCCATTTCTACCGAACGATTGTGCAGTACTTGAGCACCCAAGGTGGCAAGTTCCAACATTTCGTCGTAGGTAATTACGTCTAATTTCTTTGCGCCGGTTACTTTACGGGGGTCGGCAGTGTAAACACCGTCAACGTCGGTAAAGATTTGGCACAGGTCGGCTTTCAAAGTTGCGGCAATGGCAACGGCGGTAGTATCGGAGCCGCCCCGACCAAGGGTGGTAATATCGTCGTATTTGTTAATACCTTGGAACCCTGCCACAATAATGATGTTGCGACGAGACAGTTCCATATTTAACCGTTCGCTGTCAATCTTTTTAATACGGGCGTTCCCGTAGTTGGAATCGGTTTGCATACCGATTTGCCAGCCAAGCAACGAAATGGCAGGCAGACCCATGGCTTTGAGTGCCATGGCAAGCAACGAAGCAGACATTTGCTCCCCTGCGGTCATGAGCATATCCAATTCACGCTTGGATGCGCGGGGATTGATTTCGGCTGCTTTTTCAATCAGATCGTCGGTGGTGTCGCCTTGAGCCGAAACGACAACCACCACATCATTGCCTGCACGATAGGTATCGGCAATAATGGAGGCTACGTTACGTACCCGCTCGGCATTGGCAACCGAACTGCCGCCGAATTTTTGTACTACTAACATGGATTCATTCCTCCAAACTATTCACAAACCCAGAACACGTTGATGGGTTCGATTTGCATACTTAACGATTTGAGTTTTTCCAAAGTTTCGCCTACGGGAGCTTTGGGGGCGATAAAGGCGATTTCTTGAGCGGGAGCGTCGGCGTAATCCAAAGCTTCCACACAACCGAACACCTTGTTAATTTCGGTGTAAGCGGTTTCAATGTTGGCGGCTTTGGCATGAACGTATACCGCCATTTCTTCGGTTTTGCAATCGGCTACGTAATCGGTGGCACCGTCGGTCCAGTCAATGGCTTTGCGATGGTCTTTGTGAACTACACAGTCAATCATATCGGCTACCACAGCGCTGGCGGTGGGCAATTTACCTGCGCCTTTACCGTAGAACATTACGTCGCCGGTGGCGTTGCCCCGTACCATAATGGCATTGAACACGTCGTCTACCATAGAAAGAGGGCTGGTACCCGGAATGAGCATGGGGCTTACGGTACATTGTACCTTGCCGCTTTCTTCCATACGGGTACGACCGATGAGTTTAATCACACAGTTGTGCACCTTGGCAAAAGCCACGTCGGTAGCGGTGATTTTGGTAATGCCTTCGGTTTGCACTTGGGCAGGATACACGTGTTTGCCGTAGGCAAGAGAAGCCAAAATACAAATTTTGCGGCAAGCGTCGTGACCGTCAACGTCGGCAGAGGGATTGCGTTCGGCATAACCAAGTTGTTGCGCCAAAGCCAAAGCTTCGTCAAAAGCCATGCCCTCTTTAATCATTTTAGTCATAATGAAGTTGGTGGTTCCGTTAAGAATCCCCAAAATTTCGGTAAAGGTGTTTGCCGACAAGCATTGGTGCATGGGGCGCAAAATGGGAATGCCCCCACCAACACTCGCTTCAAACATAAAGTTTACGTTATGTTCTTTGGCAACCGCCAACAGTTCTGCCCCTTTGGCTGCCACCAATTCTTTGTTGGAGGTTACCACGTGTTTGCCTGCCTCAAGCAATGCTTTTACGAAATCGTAAGCGGGTTTCAGCCCACCCATTACTTCAGCAACCACCGTTACTTCAGGGTCGTTCAAAATATCGTTAAAATCGGTGGTAAATTTGTCGCTGTAAGCAAGATCGGGGAATTCACGCAAATCCAACACGTGGCGAAGTTCCAATTTTTCTCCTGCCCGTGCTTCAATGCTTTCCCGATTCATATAAAACAGTTCCACAACACCGGAGCCTACAACCCCGTGTCCCATCACTGCTAATCCTTGCATTTTATTCATCCTTCCTATGGGTAGAATCATACAGGAAACAGTATACTACACTTTCACACTTTAATCAAGTAAATTTTCACGCTTTTAAGCACTAAATTTTTGGGAAATTCCACAAAAGAACAAAGGGGTTGCCATAACAATTGACAAATCCCCGGAAAAATGGTATTTTTGAACTATGCAAAAGGAGGGGTTTCATGATTTACAAAAACCTAACCCAATGGCAATTGGGCGCCAATTATCCTTACGTTCCCGTTTTAAGCCGTGCCGCCGAAACGGGGCAAATATTAAACAGCGTATTTGACCCGATTCCCGCCACCGTACCGGGATGTGTACACAACGATTTATTGCAGGCAGGCATAATTGACGACCCATATTTTGAAATGAACGCTCTTTCTGCCGCCTTTGTGGAAAACTTTTGGTGGACCTACCAAACCCAATTCACCGTAGAACCCCACTTGAAAGGACGACACCTGCGGTTGCGGTTGGCGGGGGTAGACTATCACGCCAATATCTCTTTGAACCAAACCCCCCTGGGGGAACAAGTGGGCATGTACGTCCCCTTTTGTGCCGACATTACCAATCTGGTTTCTTATGACCACCCCAACGCCCTGACCGTGTTGTTGCGAGACCCACCCAAAGAAATGGGGCAAATCGGGTACACCTCTCTCACCCATATTCAAAAAGCTCGGTTTACCTACAAGTGGGATTTTTCCACCCGTTTGGTGCAGGTGGGGTTGTACGACACCGTAACCGTTGAAGACTTTGGCATAGGTGCCATTGAATACACCAAGGTGACCACAAACCTGACCAAAAATCGTAGCGAAGTGACGGTGCAAAGCGACCTGACGATGTTCGAGGCAGGGCAAGCCACCTTACAATACACCCTCACCCACCAAGGGGAAGTCGTGGCGACCCACCGACAATCGGCAGACCTTTTGTCGGGGGAACAATCGGTTACCGCCACCTTTGGGGTAGAAAACCCCAAACTGTGGTACCCCAACGGCAAAGGGGAGCAACCCGTTTATGAACTGACGATGCAACTCATCGACCATGACGGTCTTTCGGACCAAAAGACCTACCAAGTAGGGTTTCGCACCCTTACCTATTTACAAGCCGACGGTGCCCCCGCCCATTGTTTGCCTTACAGCGTGGCAGTCAATGGGGTTCGCACCTATATCAAAGGGGTTAATATGGTGCCCTTTGACATCATGTACGGACGGGTGCAGCCCCAAACGGTGGACCGCTTTTTGCGGCTGGCCAAAGAAGCAGGCATAAACCTGATTCGTGTTTGGGGCGGCGGCTTGATTGAAAGCGAATATTTTTACGACCAATGCGACCGCTACGGGCTGATGGTGTGGCAAGAGTTTATTCAGTCCAGCTCGGGCATTGACAACGTACCATCCAAAGACCCTGCCTTTTTGGCACAACTCAAACGCACCGCCACCCATGCGGTACGTACCAAGCAACATCACCCCTGCCTTACCTTTTGGTGCGGCGGCAACGAGTTGGAAGACGAGCACCGTGTGCCCAGCACCTTTGATGACCCCAATATTGCCATGTTAAAAGAAGTGGTGGACCGTTTCGACGGCGAAACCTTGATGTTACCCACCTCTGCCACCGGTTTGTTTGAGTTTTTGAACGTAGATCGACCGGGGGAAAACTATGACGTTCACGGCCCTTGGAAATACGAGGGTACTCAGCGTCATTATATGCTGTATAACCGTTCCGACAGCCAACTGCACAGCGAGTTTGGGGTAGACGGCATGAACAACCGCACGAGTTTGGAGACCTTTTTGTCTGCCCCGCACTTAAAGGTGCAGTCTATGGACAATCCCGTGTGGCGATTCCACGGCGAAATGTGGGAAACCTACCACCGTGACCGTGCGGTGTTTCCTCCTCTGCCCGAAGACCGATTGGACGAGTTTATTCTTTCCAGTCAGTTTATGCAAGCCGAAGGGCTAAAGTATGCCGTTGAAGCCAATCGGCGAAGAGCCTTTCAAAACGTGGGCAGTATTATTTGGCAATTCAACGAGCCTTGGCCCAACGTTTCGGGCACCAATCTGGTGGACTACTACGGCGTACCGAAACTTGCCTATTACAGCGTAAAAGCCGCCTTTCGAGATGCTTACCCCTCTATGCGGTACGACAAATTGGTGTACCAAAAAGGGGAAGCCGCCCAACTGCAATTGTTTATGATGTCAGAGCACGTTCCAAAAGAATGGACGGTAACCACCGAGATTGTCACCGCCGAGGGCGAAGTGTTGTTGCAAAATCAACACACCGTAACCGCAGGGGACGGTAAATCCGCAAACTTTGCCGACTGTTCGGTTGTGGTACCTGACACCAACGGGTTTGTGGTAACCTTGACCGCTGACAACGGCAGCGAGCAGGTGGTCAACCGTTACCTGTTGCTCACCGAAAACGAGCAAGGACTCGCCCACCGAGAAACGGTGTTGCAACTAGCCCCCGACCTTTACCGATAATCACGAAGAATTGTAAAACTAA
>JAFYMD010000107.1 GCA_017556785.1 Clostridia bacterium
ATTTGACACTCATGTCCATCCCCTTTTTATACTCTTCGGGATTTTCTAAACCGGCTTGTGATGCACGGTCGAAATTATCCAAAGCAGGCAATAAATCCTTCATTACAGCAGCCTTGGTAAACGCACTTAATTCCTCTTTTTCACGTTGTGTGCGCTTTTTGTAGTTGTCATATTCGGCAGCGGTACGCAACAACAAATCTTTTTGCTTTGCCAACTCTTCTTTTATCAACGAAAGTTCATCTTGCTCTTCATGGCAGGTGGTTTCGTCATCGACAGCAACGTTGTTGAGGGTTTCCTCTACCGATTCTACAGATTCTTTTTTTTCTTTCAAAGGTAACACTCCTAAATCATGATCAAAGCAAGGTCGAACCAAGAGCTTGCTCAGTCTTTTTTGCAATATACTTTACCATGGGAATCATGGTAACATAGTTCATTTTCATAGGTCCAAGCACCGCGATTTTCCCCATTAACGCGGGAGAAAAACGATACCCTTCAACGATAAGCCCTGCTTTTTGCAAGGCAACGTCATTCAATTCATTGCCCAACAAAACACAATTTTGACCCAATTGCTCCAAATTCGAAACCAACCGTTCTCTGTTGGCAAATAATTCAATAACCGAAGCGGGTGAAAACTCTTTGTAAAGCAGCAAATTAGTTTGTCCTTCCACCTGTACGGTTGTACAAATCGCTTCTCTTGCCGCTTCAAATATTTGTTCGAAAACAGGTGCGAATTTCAATGCCATTATACCAAATGAAACCGCCAATGTCTGCGCCATAGCAGGATTGATATGTGACAGTCGCAAATCTGCAAAGCGTTCATTTACAACCATTGCAAAGCGGGCAAGTTCTTCAATTGACAATTCACAATCCAAATGACAAAGTTTGCACTTCATGCACCCCGAAGATGACAAAACAGCCACCATAACCGAAGACCGCCCTGCGGGAATCAATTCAATCCGTTTCAAAGTAGCATTTGGATCGGCCGGTGTAGTAATCATAGCGGTACAACCCGTTAATTTCGCCAACGCTTTACAAGTGTCAGATAAGAATCGTTCGGAATCCCCGCGAAAAGTTGGTAGTGCATGATCAATTTGCTCGCTTATTGCCGTTGGCAACTCACGAAAAGGCATAAGGTGATCGATATAATAGCGATATCCCATGGCAGACGGAATACGTCCTGCTGACGTGTGAGGTTGAATTAAATATCCGCGTTCAATCAAATCACACATGTCGTTTCGTATGGTAGCGGTAGAACACATATCATTTAAATAGGTTGACACCGCTTTGGATCCAACCGGTTCTCCCGTAACGATAAACAACTCGATAATGCTACTCAAAACATGATTTTTTCTGTCAGCGGTATTGATATATATTCCCCCTCTCATAGATTTAGCACTTATTATAGTCGAGTGCTAACATGGTTACTTTACCATGTTTTGGCTCCTTTGTCAATAGGTTTGCTAAAAATAATTTGACTTTTTTTGACCATTAACAAATAAATAAGCAGGAGGCACTCTCCTCCTGCTTATTATTTGTTAAAATACGTAAAATAAACCGTTGCTGCACATACTTCACCATTATTTGTTCCCGTAATGCGAGCACCACCCAAACTAATCAATTCCGAAATCTCAGCACCTTTTTTATCGCAAGCAAAAACCACTTTGCCACCACAATTCACCTGCACCTGCGTGTCGGTTAGCACAATACGACCGCCTTTGCCAAGAATTGACTCAACATTATTTTCATCTCTTGCCGCAGCATAACGAATTGGCTTTCCTGCAATGCGTGCCATAACCGCCTCGTTATCTTTATCCTCTTTTTTACGAAATAGTTTAAACAAAACAATTACCACCAAAATTATTTATTTTTGTTGATATAGGCATAAATATCATTCTTTTTAAAGCCACTGATTTCAGCCGCCATTTTGGAAGCGAGTGTAGGTGTAATCCCTTGTTCCATTTTTTCCTTGGCAATCTCTGCCGCCTGTTCCAAAGTAAATTCGTTTGTTTGCGTCACAACCGGATCACATCCGTTTACGATCAAAACGAACTCTCCTTTTGGTTGGTTTTGTGTGTAATGTTCTATCGCTTGGGCAAGGGTAGTTCTAAATACGTCTTCATGAATTTTAGTTAATTCGCGCACCAAAGCAAGCTTACGATCGCCCAACACCGCGAACATATCTTTTAGTGTCGCCAACAATTTGTGCGGAGCCTCGTAAAAAATCATAGTGCGTGGTTCATTGACAATTTCTTGCAAGTGTTCACGACGGCTACGCTTATTCATGCTTAAAAAACCTTCAAATGTAAAGCGACCGGAAGGCATACCGGAAATTGCCAATGCCGTAATCAACGCACTGGGGCCGGGAACAGAAACTACGGGAACGCCTGCTAAGTGGCATTGCAAAACCAACTCTTCACCCGGATCAGAGATTGCAGGCATACCGGCGTCGGTTACCAGCGCACAAGATTCACCTGCCAAAATTCTTTCTACAATCGCCGTCCCTTTTTCAAAACGGTTGTGCTCATGATAACTAATCAACGGCTTTTTTATTTCAAAACGATTGAGCAATTTCAAAGTTACTCGCGTATCCTCAGCGGCAATAAAATCGACCTCTTGCAACGTTTCTAAACCACGAGGTGAAAAATCATTTAAATTCCCTATGGGCGTACCAACAACATATAACATGCCACTCATTGATTTCGTTCCTTTTGTTCATAATATTCACCATAAATGGCGATTCGTTCGTCAGTGGGTTCTCCCTCATCCGTTTCTAAAACCAACGGTCGTTCAATCGACAAGCCGGTATTTGCACCTTTTTTCCCTTCCACTAAAAACAAGTTCGGCACCGCTGTTGCTTTTTGGTGAACAAATCGTAACCGTTTGGGTTCAACACCTGCTTTGTGCATAGCCAATAAAACATCGGTTAAGCGAGCGGGGCGCTGGCACATACAAAAGCGACCGCCGCTATTTAACATGGTAGCAGCAGCGGTACAAATATCATTTAAATCGCACTTAATTTCATGGCGAGCAATCGCCAAACCAACAATCGGCGTTACAACACCATCGTCCGCTTTTTTGTAAGGTGGATTCATAACAACCAAATCATACGATCCTTTTTGACAATACTGATCAACCTGTTTTAAATCGCCATGAATAACCTTCAGTCGATCATTGCAGTTGTTTTCTTCGATTGCCAAGCGAACCAAATCCACCGCCTCGTCTTGGAGCTCCAAAGCATCGATCTGCGCAGGTTTTCCATTACGGCACCAAATAAGCGAAATAATACCGCAACCTGTTCCCAGTTCCAACGTTTTGTCCCGCAAACGAGGAGAAGCAAAATGAGCAAGCAACACGGCGTCGGTACCAAAGCGATGTACCGAATCGGTAAATACAACCGTATTGCTACCAAGGTAATGTTTACGCAAATCTTGATGCATCATAAAATAGGCCTCGCAGCAATGGCTGTCCACCCACGCTCACGGCGAATTTCAAGAATTTCAAATTTACCTTGTAAATTTTCCAAAACATCTTGTTCGCGCGTGTCAATGATACCACTCATCAGATACAACGTATCTTCATACATAAAATCGCGAATATTTTCATTTAACATGATAATAATATCGGCAACAATATTGGCACATACCACCTGAAACTTGCCTTCCACTTTTTCGGTCAGGTCACCCCATACCCCCACAAAGCGATCGGAAACTTCATTTGCAGCAGCATTTTCAACGGCAGTTTTAACCGCCAATTCATCGATATCAACGCCAATTGCTTTTTTTGCCCCTAACAGCAAAGCTGCAATAGAAAGAATACCACTGCCGCATCCAACGTCCAACACCTGTTCGTTACCTTGCAAATAAGTATCCAACAGTTCTAAGCAAAGCCGGGTCGTTTCGTGTGTACCGGTACCAAAAGCAAGTCCCGGTTCCAACATCAATTCCTTACGTTCGGTTTCTTGCTTTGGTTCCCATGCAGGACGAATCATCAAACGATTGCCAATGGGAGTTGGCTTAAAGTATTTTTTCCAATTATCAGCCCAATCTTCATAACGACAAAGGGTTTGATCCAAAGTAAAAGGAATTTCAGCAGCACGCAACAATTGGCAAAGAGAATCGGTAATCTCGGTAGGATGAATGGTAACGTCTAAATACAAATGAATTTTTCCAACCGAACGATCTTTATCCAAAAGATCTTGGTCTATCAAATCGATGTGTGCGATTTCTTCCACTTCATCTTCAAGGTTGCGATAATCCTCAACATATATACCACCGGTGTTGGCAACGCTGATAATATCTACCGCACAGTCCAAATCAACGTCGGAAACCGTAAATATTACTTCATTATAATCGGTATATTCCATGTTTAACTCCTAATATATAAACCCAATTTTTTTCATAACTTTGCCCAAAGTTCGGCGTGCAATCGCCTCCGCTTGCTCAGCACTACTGCGCCAAGTCGTTTCTAACATATCGCGATTATTCATCAAATCATAAAAACGATCCTGCACGGGTCGCAATGCATCTACGACTGCCTCACCAACAGCAAGTTTAAAATCACCATAACCTTTTCCGTCGAATTCTTTTTCAATTTCTTGATAATTTTTCCCGGTTACGGCAGAATAAATATCCATTAGATTGTTAATGCCGTCTTTTCCTTCAGCATAACGAACGCAAGCATCGCTGTCGGTAACGGCGCGTTTGAATTTCCGCATAATATCGTCCGGTTTGTCCAAAATCGCCACCCAAGCATTTACGTTAGGGTCAGATTTGGACATTTTTTGCGTCGGTTCTTGCAAAGACATAACACGAGCCCCGATTTTAGGAATATATGGTTCGGGCACGGTGAAAACATTGGGATACAAATTGTTCATTCGATTTGCAATATCTCGGGTAATTTCCAAGTGTTGTTTTTGGTCAGCGCCCACCGGAACCATATCTGCTTGATACAGTAAGATATCGGCCGCCATAAGCGCAGGATAACTAAATAGTCCCGCGTTAATGTTATCGGCATGCTTGGCAGATTTATCCTTAAATTGTGTCATACGTGAAAGTTCACCAAATTGAGTATAACAACTCAGTAACCAAGACAATTGGCTGTGTGCCGCTACGTGAGATTGTATGAACAGCAATGATTTTTCAGGATCTATACCTACCGCCATTAAAAGTGCGTATGTTTCCAAAATCTGCTTACGTAACTTTGCCGGTTCTTGCCGTACTGTAATGGCGTGCAAATCTGCTACGGTATAAATGCAATCATATTCCTCTTGCATGGCAACCCAATTACGCAATGCTCCTAAATAGTTCCCGAGGGTTAGCATACCGCTGGGTTGAATCGCACTGTAAATTCGTTTCTTTGCTTGTTGTTCCATTTCCTATATCATCCTTTTAGAAAATAATGTACATTAATTAAAATGAGTATTTGTCATAAAACGCCAAAACGCCTTGTTTACGCTCGAGTACCGTAGAAAACCTTTCAATATATTCATATGGGTATTTATAATTGAAAATTCGCTCAATTTGGGGGCCTAATGGCTCTTTTAATCGACTAACACCACCGGCACCAACCGCTAACACCGTATGAAGTTCATTCATCATATAAATATTATACAAACAATCGTAGCCCTTTTTGCTCCAACCAACATTTTCTTGGTTGCCGAGCATTTTACTTTGTCGATATAAATAATATGGATGGAATTCGCCGTTCGACAAGGTTTTGTTTGCATAATCCAACATTTTTTCAACTTCATCCACAGCGGGGACGGTAGCAATCTCGCCACGAGAGGTCAAATACGATGAACGCTTAACCGATAAGGTGTGAACCGTAATATTTTCGGGATTTAGATCAATCAATTGATTTAAAGTTTGACAAAAGCCATTATAATCATCACCGGGCAACCCTGCAATCACATCCATATTAATATTGGCAAAACCGGCTTCTCTCGCCATGTGATAAGCAGTTAGCACCTGTTGCGACGTATGGCGACGACCAATAATATCCAAAATCAAATCATGCATGGTTTGCGGATTAATACTTAATCGCTGCACCTGATGTTTTTTCAAAACCTGCA
>JAFYMD010000108.1 GCA_017556785.1 Clostridia bacterium
ACCCAAAATATCCAAATCAATGGCAAGAGCAACTACCTGTCCGCCCTGATGGTCGGTGTGATTTCCACATAGTTCCACCCGCCCCGGAGCGGAAAACCAACGGAGGTTTAGGGCTTCACCAAACGTCTGCTCATAATTTGCCAGCAACCGAGCTTTACGATCTTGCCGATTCATTATTTCTTGCTTCCTTTCGCGCCGAAGGAACCACCTTCCAAAATATTGGTATCATAGGTAAACATAAGCTGTTCTTTTTCCCGTTGGCGCTTGCGACCACAGGCAATGATTTCCTCCAACAAGTCGGGATATTTGACTCCTGCGGCTTCCCACAAATAGAATGCC
This sequence comes from Clostridia bacterium, assembly GCA_017556785.1. Lineage (GTDB taxonomy): Bacteria > Bacillota > Clostridia > Oscillospirales > Acutalibacteraceae > UMGS1484. The sequence goes on from JAFYMD010000108.1 coordinate 340, forward strand.
AACGAACCGGGAATGGTGTTAATTTCATTCACATATACTTTGTCATTGTCGTCGGTATCCATTAAGTAGTCGATACGCACCACACCGTTGCAACCAAGTGCTTTGAAAACCTTGCAGGAAAGGGTACAAATCTCATCTCGTTTTTCTTCGCTGATAGGGGCAGGGATTATACGATCCAGGCTGGCCATGCCGCTGCTTTTGGATTTGCCGCTACCCCGTTGATATTTGTCACTATAAGAGAGAATCTCGTCACTCATAACCGGTTCTTCGCAAACCGATGCTTTGCAGTTGGCGGCATCTCCCACCACCGAGCAGTTGATTTCACGTAATTCGGTTACGGCTTTTTCCACCAACAATTTGGGAGCAAACGATGCGGCGAGGTTGATTTTTTCAATCAATGCCGCACGATTATCGGCCTTGGCGATCCCCACACTACTGCCTAAATTGGCAGGTTTCACGATCACAGGGTAACCCAATGCTTCGATCTTTTCGATGATCGCGTCGGGAGAAACGGCAAATTCTCTGGCGTAAAAAGCAACACCATCTACCACGGGCAACCCGTTTTGTTGCATCACTTGTTTAAATAACACCTTGTCCATTCCTACGGCAGAGGACACCACGTCACACCCTGCGTAAGGCAGACCCAATACTTCAAAATATCCTTGTAACGAACCGTCTTCACAGTTGGTACCGTGTACAATGGGAAAAGCAAAATCGATAACTTGTTCCAACGGTTTACGGAACCGTTTGGGACGAAGCTCCACCAATTTGACTTGACCGCCGTCTTTGACCAGCGTTACTTGGGTGCTGTTTTGAAGCAAGGCAGGAATATCTTTGTAATTTTTTATATCTTTTACCCCTTCACCGGTAAAAAAGCGACCGTCTTTGGTAATATAGATTCCGTGGATTTCGTAGGTATCACCCTTCATATTAGCAATAGCCTGCAATGCGGAAATAACCGATACCTCATGTTCCACCGAGGCACCACCGAAAAACACGCCTAAATTCCATTTCATAATACAAGCACTCCTTATTTAGTACAAATAATTGTCAGGTAGATCGTTTTCCACCAACACCACACAATTTTGATCCAGCGTGGGAGACAGCAATGCCATGGCATCTTTAAACGATGCCACGATATGCAAATTTTCTTCACAAAAATCGGTGGAACGTACGCCGTCGGCAATGGGTTTACTGCGATTCAGTCCAACCAATACGATTTGGTCGCACACTTGACCTGCTCGCACGCCCAAATCAAAGTTGAACTTTGCTTCCTTCTCTCCCAATTCCACCAACCCGGGGGTAACGATGATCTTCTTTTTGTTTTCAAACCGTCCCAACACGTTGACCGCTTCCAAACACCCTTCGGGGTTTGCGTTGTATGCATCATCGATCATGGTGGCTCCGCCGATAAAGGACTTGACCTCTAACCGATGCTCGGTTGGTTTAAGGGTCGATACCGCATATTGAATATCTGGGACAGGTACGTCAAAATCTCTGGCAACCGCCACCGCCACGGTAATGTTTAAAATGTTATGACTGCCCAGCAGACGGGTAGTCACGGGGATACACTCCTCTTGGTAATGTACCGTAAAAGCGGAACCGCCCTCGTGACAGGTAAGATCGGTAACGTAAGCCTGACAAGCAGGATCGGTCCCGTAGCAAATCGCCCCTGCCCGCTTGTTTTGAGCAACCAATTGGCTGTCGCAATTCAAATACAATCTACCCTTTGCCCGCTCCACCGTATCTGCCAACTCAAATTTGGTTTTTACGATATTTTCAATGGTGTGAAAGGTATCTAAATGCTGAGGACCTACCGAAGTGATCACACCGTAAGTAGGATGTACCAGATCACAAATTTCTTTAATATCCCCTACTCGCTTGGCGCCCATTTCCACCACAAAGATCTCGGTTCCCGATTTCATTTTTTCCCGTATCGTACGCACCACACCCATGGGGGTATTAAAGCTTTCGGGTGTAACCGTAACGGTATATTTTTCCGACAACAAACGGGTAATAATAAATTTGGTAGTGGTTTTACCGTAACTGCCGGTAACCCCTAAAATTTTCATATGGGGGGATTTTTTAAGAATACGCTTGGCGTGGTTGATATAATGCTGTGCCACCGCTTTTTCCAACGGTGCGTTGAGCCACAGCACCACCAATGCAAACGCGGGAGTAACCGCATACAACAGCAAGGCGATTCCCACAAACAACAGCCGCAAAGCGGGAAAAACAAACCATAACACACAAATCGCCGCAAGCAACACCAACGCTGTGGTAAACTGCCGTTTGACACGAGCGGTATACACCAGCGGTTTAATGGCTACCGCTTGTTCAATTTTGTTTTTGGCAAACCGTAAAAAGGAAACCACGAAACCGATTCCCAAAAAGGCGGGATATACCCACCACGCAAGGGGAAGTAACAGCACCGCTACCAAAAGACAGACAATCAATCTTCCTTTGTCGGCGGTTTTGCCAAACATCATATACCGTTTGGTTTTATAGGAGTTCTGCTGCAACATATGAAAGCAACGAACAAGACCGTACAAAGTGCCCAAACATACCAAAACCAATCCCGCAAATTGCAGGTAAATCATATTCTCACCCTATATTTAAAAAATTGTCTATAATGCCGGCCACCATGCTCGGTTGTTCCACAAAAGCCCAATGCCCTGCGTCGGGAATGATACACAGTCCCACATCGGGAATCTCCCGTTCCATGATTTTGGCATCGGCCACCGGGGTAGCGGTATCGTTTTCACCGTAAATGAGCAAGGTGGTTGCGGTGATTTTTTTGAGAAGGTGGGTCAAATCTTCATTGACCACCTTTACCAAGGTCTGGCGTAACACGGGCGGTGCCGCATTGTAGTCGGCCGAGCCAAAATAAGTCCGAACCTGATTTAGGGTAGGCTCACAAGCCTTAGCCCACAGTTTACGGGTCAAAACCCAGCGGGCAATTTTAAAGGTGCGGGTACGCAGACGTGTTTTCATGGGTGGTTTGCGGCGTACCCCCGCCGCATCGACCAACAAAAGTTTTTGGGGATTGACCCTTCCCGTGCCGCACAGTTTTATAATCACCCGACCGCCGAAGGAATGTCCCAACATAATAGGATCTTGCAACCCGATTGCCTTCATAAAGGCAAGGGTCAGCACAGCATACTGCTCTACGTCCCACGGTTCGGGGGGGAGTTCGCTGCCGCCAAAACCGGGGAAATCCAAAGCGGTTACCCGATATTTCTTGGCGATCCTGCCGCCAAGATAGGCAAATGCGTCTAACGACGAGCCCCAGCCGTGTAGCAAAAGGACGTCTTGCCCCTGCCCGTATTGCTCGTAATGAAGTTGTAATCCGTTAACGGTAATATTCATAATACCCTCTTATTCCACCGAATGATTGCCCAATTGACCCAAGCTGGCGGCTTTGAGGTAGGCGTTGATAAAGCCGTCTAAATCGCCGTCCATTACGGCATTGATATTCCCCATTTCGTAACCGGTACGATGATCTTTTGCCATGGTATAAGGCATGAAAACATAGGAACGGATCTGACTGCCCCAACCGATTTCTTTTTGTACGCCTTTGATATCTTCGATTTTTTCCAAATGCTCCCGTTCTTTGATTTCCACCAATTTCGATTTGAGCATTTTCAATGCCATTTCGCGGTTTTGATGTTGGCTTCGTTCGTTTTGGCAAGCTACGATAATGCCGGTGGGAATATGGGTGATCCGAATAGCCGATTCGGTTTTGTTTACGTGCTGACCGCCCGCACCGCTACTGCGATAGGTGTCGACCTTCATGTCCTCGTCCCGAATTTCCACCTCGGTGTCGTCGGAAATTTCTGGCATAACCTCCAGCGATGCAAAAGAGGTGTGGCGTCTGCCGCTGCTGTCAAAAGGAGAGACCCGCACCAAACGATGTACCCCTGCTTCGGATTTTAAATATCCGTACGCATTGGTTCCTTCCACCAAAATCACGGCACTTGTCAGCCCCGCTTCTTCTCCGTCCAAATAGTCCAAGGTCTTGGTTTTAAACCCGTGTGCATCGGCCCAATGACAATACATACGGAACAGCATTTGAGCCCAGTCTTGGGCCTCGGTACCGCCCGCACCCGCATGGAAGGTCAAAATTGCGTTGTTGTTGTCATATTCTCCCGAAAGCAATGTGGTCAACCGCATGTCTTCCATGGTTTTGATTACGGTGTTAACCCCGTCTACCACCTCGTCCAACAAACTTTCGTCTTCTTCTTCGTTGGCCATTTCGATCAAGGTAAGGGCATCATCATAATCGGCACACAGCTTTTCATACGCCGCCACTTTGTTTTTTAATTGGCTGATTTTTTGCAATACCTTTTGACCGGCCGCCATATCATTCCAAAAATTCTCTTGTGCGGTTTGCTCCTCTAATTTCACGATCTCACACTTGGCATCGGCAATTCCCAAAGCTTCTCCCAAATCGGTCAAGTCAGCCTTGATCCCCACCAAGCGTAACCGTTGTTCTTCAAATTGTAACATAGCATTGATCCATCCTTACCTGGCAAAAATACAAATTCAATAAATTATACACTATTTTTCCCGATTTGTAAAGTTTTAACTTACATTTGAAAGAGGTTTTCACGCAATTCTTGCAAATAATTTTTGAAAAAAACTTGTTTTTTTCTTTTTTTCTCTTGATTTGTTCACATATGTGCATTATCATAAAGAAAAATCTCGCACTTTATGAGGTGATTCTTATTTCTACTGCAAACAAAAATCGCAGCTGTGTAGTATGCGGATTACATTTGGATTTGGAAGATGACGTGGTGGTTTGTCCTGTTTGCGGCGCCCCTCACCACAGAGATTGTTGGCAAGCCGAAGGTCACTGTCACTATG
>JAFYMD010000014.1 GCA_017556785.1 Clostridia bacterium
AGGTTTTGGCTATGGCAACGGCGGTGTCCAAATGGTCGCCGGTGATCATAATGGGACGTACCCCTGCCGACAGGCATTTTTCGATTGCCGCTACCACTTCGGGACGAACCGGATCGATCATGCCCACCAAGCCTACAAATACCAATTCTTGTTCCAAATCTACCGAGACGTCTTGCGGCATAGCGGCATGGGTTTTCATACCCAACGCCAACACCCGCAGGGCTTTGTCAGCCATGGCTTTGTTGGTGGCGGCAATTTCGTTTTGTTTTTGGGCGGTCATGGGCAGAATTTGACCGTTTTCATAGTAGTATTGACAACGGGACAAAACTACGTCGGGGGCACCTTTGGTGTACTGTACCACCGATTCGCCTTGTTTGTGCAAGGTGGTCATCATTTTTCTGCCGGAATCAAAGGGGACTTCGCCAACACGGGGAGAGGCTTGTTCCAACTGTTGCTTGGACAATTGTAAAGAATATGCGTAATTGACCAAGGCACATTCGGTAGGCTCGCCTTCGGCGGTGTTTTGGTCGTTTAAATAGGCGTCGCTGCACAATGCCATGCCGGTAGCAAGCAAGGGCTCGTCTTGGGTGAAATGCTCTACCACCGTCATTTTATTTTGGGTCAGCGTACCGGTTTTATCGGAACAAATTACCTGCGTGCACCCCAAGGTCTCCACGGCGGTCAATTTACGAATGACCGCATTGCGTTTGGACATTTTGGTAACACCCATGGAAAGGACGATGGTCACCACGGCTACCAAGCCTTCGGGAATGGCGGCAACTGCCAGACTGACCGCCAAAATAAAGGTGTCTAACACGTTGTGGAAGCCACCTGCACGAATGAGGTTAAAGGCAAAAATAAATACGCAAATGCCCAACACCAAAACGGTTAAAATTTTGCTTAATTGTGCCAGCTTGATTTGCAAGGGTGTTTTGCCCTCGCCTGCGGCAGTAATAGCGGTGGCAATTTTCCCCATTTCGGTGTCCATACCGGTGGCGGTGATGACCGCAGTTCCTCGGCCGTATACCACGGTGGAGCCGGAATACACCATGTTGATGCGGTCTCCCAAGGGGACGTTGTCCTGCTCGGTGACAATCATCTCTGCCGTTTTGTTGACCGGCACGCTTTCCCCGGTCAAGGCCGATTCTTCGGCTTTTAAGCTATGGCAGGTAAGCAGTCGTGCGTCGGCGGGAACTGCATCGCCCGCTTCCAACAAAACTACGTCGCCCACTACCAGATCTTCGCTTTTTACTACCTGCACCTTCCCGTCGCGTATGACCTTGGAGGTGGCGGCAGAAATTTGTTTTAGCGCTTCAATTGCTTTTTCGGCTTTGCTTTCTTGCAACACACCCAAAATGGCGTTGACCACTACCACAAACAAGATGATAAATACGTCGGCAAAGGACTCGTTTTCTAAATATGCGGTGACACCCGACACCGCCGCCGCCACCAATAAAATAATGATCATGGGATCGGCGATCTGTTCCAAAAAGCGACGGAGCAAGCTTTTTCCCTTGGTGTCGGTCAGCTTGTTTTGACCGTTTTGCGCCAAGCGGTTGGCCGCTTCCTGTTCACGCAAGCCGTTTTCGGTTGAAGCTACGTGATCAAGTACGTCGCTTACCGAATGCAAATAATGTTTCATAATTTCTTCCCTTTCGTTTGGTTTTGTCGGGGCTGTCATAAACAAAAAAGACTTTTACAGCACCTGTGGCTGTAAAAGTCTTGCTTTACTGAATGCAGTATGACCCTCCCGAACCCAAACGGATTGTCTTGACGAGCGGGTCACCGGACTCTTGGCAGAGTCTGGAGCTACTCCCTTTTACGAGACACATCATACCAAAATCCCCATGAGATGTCAATGATTTTTTTCGGAAAAGGCTGACATTCTCTCGGAAATTCCAACACGATCAGTTTTGCTTTCGCACAATACGGTATTCATCGCGGAAATGAAAATAGGGGCAATCCCAATGGGAATGGGACATGAGTTTTTCCACGTCGTCCATATCCAGATCGATTTCGCAGGCATAGCAGTCCCAATCTTCATCGTAAATGTAATGGTCGCACTCTTCACAAGGACCTTTTTGCGGCATGTTGATCACCTCGTACTGCTATTATATGATATTCAGGCAAATATTGCAAGAAAAAAGGGCTGTTTTACAGCCCTTTTTTCGCTTATTCTTCCACCGGGAATTGGTCGATTTTGCCAACTACTTTTTTCAGGATATATAGTGCGTCGACAGAGGTGATTTTCTCATCTCCGTCCACGTCGGCAAGCATTATTTGTTCCTCGGTCAGGGTCACGTTGCCAACCACCGCTTTGAGCACTTCCAGCGCGTCGGCGGCAGAGACTCTGCCGTCACCGTCCACGTCACCGTAGGGAATTGCAAGCTCTTGCTCCAATCGGGCAATTTCGGCTTCGGCTTGGGTCAACTTGTCAAGGTTGGTTACCAATGCTTTTTGAGCGTCGGTTAAATCGTTGTAGGCGGCACGAGCGGCTTCTACCGCAGGTTTGTCTTCCAACGATTGCACGGTAAGAGTGTCAATTTGTGCCACAACCTGAGCGGCAATTTCCAAGTCGGGATTTGCGTAAGGCTGGGTTACCAATTGGAAGCCAAAGTGGTGTTGGTTGGCAAGGGTAGAGAAGGTAATGGACTCGCCGCTTGCCATTTGCCATACCAAACCGGGGTGGGTGGCTTTGTTTGCACCCAAATCGCTGCCGTAAACAATGCACACACTACCGGCATCACGAGCGGTGAGATAATAAACAATATAGTAAGGTTTGCCTGCATCTACCGTTAAGGGGGCAGACAAGGGAATGTCATACCATGCCATCTTGTCCCCTTGGCTGGTGATTACCGTGTCAGAGCTTGCCAAAGGTTGCCCATTTACCGAAGAACGAATTTCCATGTGCAAATTGGCAGTGCCCGAGGTAAGATTCAAGGGCAGTTGCACACCGTACAGGGTTTCGGTTTCGGGCACAAAGGGTTGAGCAATGTAACGGTAGTTGTTCCAGTTGGCGTCAGCCGAAGTGGCGGTGGACAACCCTAAATGATACATGGGATTGAGGTTTTCAGTCCAGGCGGTAAAGGGGGCTTGGTCTGCCGTGTTCAGTTGGAATTCCAATTGGTTTACCTCACGGAAGCATTTATTCGTATGGGGAGAATAGTACTGCAATGCAACCTTTTGCCCGTTTTCGGAGAAGCGAAGCAGCCCCAACATACCAACACCGGTTTTATCAAAATAGGCTTCGTCCATGGTTTGGGCGTTGAGACACAGTTGAATTACCGTGTTGCCGTTTACACCGGGGTCGGCACGCATAATAACGTTGTCATCTTTGCAGAAAGTGTGACCGCACAAAGACATAACGATATTTTCGTGTTGGCTGATGAATTTTTCCCAAATCTTTTGACCGCCGTTGTAGGGGTCGGGGTTGTTGATAATAAAACCATAGTCGGATTGGGGTTCGCTTGCTATTTCGCCGGTGGCACCGTAGATGTACCCGTGGGTCATCACAATCACGTTGCGGTCGGGATGGGCGGCAACCACTTGGTTTGCCCATGCCAAAGCTCCGTCACGGGGCAGGAATTCCAAGCAAACTACCATATAGGGCACGTTGCCTACGTCAAAACAATAGTAGACGTTGTCCAGTTTGCCTTCTTCATAAGCGCCACCCCAGTCGGAGCGGGTTTTGTGGTCGTTGTAAGAGAAATATTGGTTAAAGCGGGTAGTGTCACGATAAGGCTGGGTCCAATCGCCGTAGTCGTGGTTGCCCAGTACGTTGGCATAAGGCACTTTGCCTTCAATATAATCAAACGCTTTGCGGGCAACTTTCCATTCCGCCTCACTGTTGGAGTTGGTGATATCACCCAATCCCAATACATACTCGATTTTCTGACTTTCGGCATTGTCGGCAATGTATTGGAACAGTTTATAATATACATCGGGATACAAAGCCGCCAAAATTTGCGGGTCGGGAACGGCTACGAAGGTATAATCGTAGTTTTCGGTTTCTTCATAAGGAATCCAGTCAGACCAATCCCGCCACAAAATGGTGGCATGGTTGACACCTACGGCATCTTGGGGAACCACCGAAACAAAGCCCATATCTTCATTCAACCGCCAGTTAGCATATAATCCTTCTGTAGCGGTATTGATGAGAATTTGATAATTATTGGCAATTTCAGTTTCGGTACGGATATCGGTCCATACTCGCACGTCACCGATTTTGCCCGAAAATGCACCGCCGTTAAACACGTCGGGGCCTACGCCAACACGGAAGGTTCCCTGTGTGAGCGAGTCGGCGGTCAGGGTTTTGGTAGCCGACAACTGTCCATTGATCAATACCTTCAAGATTTTTGTGGCAGGGTCAAGGGTATAAGCGACGTGGCTCCATGTTTTTGGGGTAAGACAAGCCCCTACGCTTACCACAGTTTCTCCGTCTAACCAATGCAACAATCCATTTTGAT
>JAFYMD010000109.1 GCA_017556785.1 Clostridia bacterium
GCTTTGCTCCCGAAGTTGCTTGGGTAACCCACGGCGGTAGTGAAAAACTGCAAGAACGTCTTTGTGTACGCCCTACTTCCGAAACTCTGTTTTGTGAGCATTATTCCAACATTATTCAATCTTATCGTGATTTGCCCAAATTATATAACCAATGGTGCTCGGTTGTTCGTTGGGAAAAAACGACCCGCCCCTTCTTGCGTACCACCGAATTTTTATGGCAAGAAGGTCATACCATGCACGAAACCGCTGAAGAAGCTTTGGCAGAAACCGAACAAATGCTGAACGTGTATGCTGATTTCTGTGAAGAAATGTTAGCGATTCCCGTGGTGAAAGGTCGTAAAACCGACAAAGAAAAATTTGCCGGTGCCGAAGCCACTTACACCATTGAAGCAATGATGCACGACGGCAAGGCCTTGCAAAGCGGCACCAGCCACTATTTTGGTGACGGTTTCGCTCGTGCTTTTGATATTCAATTTGTTGACCGCAACAATCAATTACAATATCCCCATCAAACCTCTTGGGGTATGTCAACCCGTATTATCGGCGGTATTATTATGACCCATGGCGATGACAATGGTTTGGTCTTACCGCCCAAAATCGCTCCCACGCAATTGATTATTATTCCTATTGCCGCTCACAAGCCCGGCGTAACCGAAAAAGCACAAGAATTGTGCGATTCATTAAAGTCTGTTTGTCGTGTTAAAATTGACGACAGCAAACAAACCCCCGGTTGGAAGTTTGCCGAATACGAAATGAAGGGCGTGCCTCTTCGTTTGGAAATCGGCCCTCGTGATTTGGAAAACAACTGCTGTGTAATCGTACGCCGTGACAATCGTGAAAAAACGGTGGTTTCCTTGGATGAATTGTCAACAGTAATCCCCGAATTATTACAAAAAGTTCACGACGGCCTGTATGAAAAAGCCTTGAAACGTCGTGAATCTATGACTTACGATGCACACACCATGGAAGAAATGATCGAAATTGCCGAAAACAAACCCGGTTTGGTACGTGCCATGTGGTGCGGTGATTTGGCTTGTGAAGAAGCAATTAAAGAAAAAGCCGGATTAACCTCTCGCTGTATGCCGTTTGAACAAGAAGAAATCGATACCGTATGTCCTTGTTGCGGCAAACCCGCAAAAGCCTTGGTCTACTGGGGCAAGCAGTATTAATAAAAGGAGTCTGTGAACATGCGCAGCACCTATTTAGCAAAAATCGTTTCTTTGATTCTCGTTGTGCTTTTATTGTTTGGCGTAATTGCTACAGTCGCCTCATCGGTACACGCAACAACTGATGATGACCCCACCGGCTCCGACAGCGGTGTAACCTCCGGCGACGGTGAGACCTCCGGCGACGGTGTGACCTCCGGTGACGGTGAAACCTCCGGTGACGGTGAAACTTCCGGCGACGGCGAAACCTCCGGTGACGGTGAAACCTCCGGCGACGGTGAGACCTCCGGTGACGGTGAAACCTCCGGCGATGGTGAGACTTCCGGTGACGGTGAGACTTCCGTCGATGGTGAAACCTCCGGTGATGGTGAAACTTCAGAAGAAGAGGAAGAAAACGACTCACACGGATATACCGGTCCGTCAATTTACCCGGATGACAGCGAGTTCCTTCCCTATTCAGCAAAAAAAGATCCGTCCAAAACTGCTACCACCGTTACACAAGATGGTAAGGTTGTGGTTGTGGAAGAAAGCGAATCCCCTCTTAACAACAACAAGTTTAAAAAATGGATCAACGCTATCATATGGATTGCCGCAATTGGCGGATTCTTCTGTATTGTCGGCTTGGTTTATTACAATACGCGCGTAATTCTTTCTAAGAAACGTCATCCTGAATTATACAAAAAGAAAACAACCAAGCCAAAAGAATAATCATTCTACGCAAAAACCTCCTGCGATAATTTTCGCAGGAGGTTTTTATATCATGTTTCGATCAAATACTTAGCAGTATAATTCAATAAAGCTTGTTTGTCATTTGACACTTGATCATAAACCACAGCACAAAGCAACGCTTTCAAGGTCACACCCAATTGTTTCCCGGGTTGCAACCCCAACTCCAATAAGTCATCCCCGTTTACCGCCAAATCCGATATTGAGCAACATAGACGATCTTGTTCAATCTTACAAACGCTCGCACGTAATTCAGCAACGTTTTGGCCAAGCGCACTGACAAGCGCCAATATTCTTTGAACACATTCGTGCCCATACACGCCAAACCATAATCGTATATTGGGAAAATCAATCGGCAATTTTTCTCCACAAGCTTTTAGTAAAGAAACAACCTCGTCCCTCACCATTTTCGGCGCTTTCAATTCGGTTAACGCGGATTTAATATTTGCGCTTTTGTGATACATACCACCAAAACGACAAATTAGGTCACACGGCAGCCGCTCTATAACATCGGGTAAATCGGAATACCAAACCAAATCGGGAAAAACAGAAGAAAAAACTGTCCGAAATGCCGTTAAAACAGAGGCAACCGACTCCCCGCACAACATTTTCTCCAATTCTGTATATACTCGCTCAACAGCCACTTGTTTTAATAACAAATGCAAATCGAGCATAGCATCACTCGTTGACCTATCAATAGTAAATCCCAACACCGAAGCAAAGCGTAATCCTATTAAAATCCGCAAAGAATCTTCACGAAATCTCGTGTGAGGGTCACCGACACACCTTATCACCCGCATCGATACATCTTGTTGGCCGCCAAACGGATCAACCAATCCACGGTTAGGATGGTAGGCCATGGCGTTAACGGTAAAGTCACGACGTGCTAAATCTTCAACAATAGATGCAGTAAAGGTCACCGAATCGGGATGGCGGCAATCGGTATACTGTCCATCAATTCGGTAAGTAGTAATTTCAATCGGTTTATGATCGCTAAGCACCGTAACCGTACCATGCTCAATTCCGGTGAGAATGGTACGCATATCGCTAAAGCATGAAAGCACTTGATCGGGCATAGCGGAAGTACAAACGTCCCAATCGTCAGCAAGCTTACCAAGCATAGCATCTCTTACGCAACCGCCAACCACATATGCTTCATACCCATTTTCATTCAACCTGGTAAGTACTACTTCAACAAAATCCGGAATTTGTATAACCATGATCAACCTTACTCGACCGCAATGGAATATTCGGTGGTAAAGGTTTCACCAACCGGCAAGTGAATCATATCTTTTTTACTTTCCCATTCGTCGACTGTAAGATCGTCGGAGGGAATCCCCAACCAAGGCTCAATACAAACAAAGGGTGCATCGCTTTTGGTAGTATGCCAAAAGCCGAGATACTTCATGTCATTGCAAGTCAGGGTTACCCGTTTGCTTCCTTTGGGTGAGCCAAGCGTTACTGTATGCGACATTTTCTGCAAAAAAATAGCATCATTGTCAAACAAATCGTGTTGTAGCGGTAACGTCTTGTTGTTAACCAAGGAATACAGAGGCGTTTCCCCTGTTACAAAACAGGTCGGACTAAACTTAATTTGCTCAGGTTGACAAGGTTCTTCAAAAGACACGGCGTAATCCTCAAACCTTAACCCTTGCTCAAAAGGTAACCCAAAGCCGGGATGTCCACCCAAAGTAAAAATCAATGTTTTATCATCGGTGTTAAGTACGTTAAATTCAATCGTAACGCAATTTTTCTGCAAACGATAGGTCACGTGTAACCGAAACGCGAAAGGATACTGCAGTTGTGTTTCTTTTGAATCGGTTAATTCAAAAGTTATTGCGTCTTGCTCGTGGGAAACCACGTTCATTTCACTTGAACGCAAAAAACCATGGGCCCCCATTCGGTAGGTTTCACCTTTGTAAGTATATTTCCCTTCATACAAGCGACCGCAAATGGGAAACAAATGAATGGCGCGGTCACCCCAATAACCGGAATCCCCTTGCCAAAGATACTCGCAATTATCTGACAACGTTTGTATCGACATCATTTCGCCACCGCGAGAATTGATTTGAACTTGTAAAAAATCATTTTTAATGGTATATAACATTGGTTATTCCTCCTGTAACCCTAAAATATAATCTTTGAAAGACCGAAATGCCGTTGGCAAAGCAAAATCGTGTAATAACTGTTGAGCGGTTACCCAAGTGTATCGTTCATCTAAGCAATGACTTTTTAAGTGATACCCTTGCATGTGCCATTCAATATGTGTAAATATATGGTTGCTTAGTGGCAGCGATGTTATCGTATCGCCACAAGCATCGACAATTCGGTTGCCAATCTCATCGACAGACATATGACCGATAAAATTAGGCAATTCCCACATCCCCGCCAGCAATCCTTTAGCAGGACGCTTTTGCAAGGCAAATTGATTTCCATGCTGTAAAACCAAAATGGTGTGGTTTTCAATTTTGCGCTTCTTTTTTTCGGATTTCACCGGCAATTGTTCCGTTAATTGATCACGATAAGCTACACAAATTTTCTTAACCGGACAGTTTTCGCATCGAGGTGTTCCTACAGGAATGCAGACTGTTTCTCCTAATTCCATAAGCCCTTCGGTAAAATCACCCGCGTCATCACCCGAAGGGTAAATCGCGCGCAGAAGTTCGGTGATTTCTTTTTTGGTAGCAGACAACGCAATATCGGCATAATTCCCCGTAATGCGGGTAATCACGCGCAAAACGTTACCGTCAACCGCAGGCTCCGGTAAACCAAAAGCCATAGAAGCGATCGCACCGGCCGTATAGTCCCCTATACCCGGCAATCGACGGAGTTGATCAAACGAGGCCGGTAAACATCCATCATACTGTTCCATAACAAGTAAAGCCGCTTTTTTTAAATTTCGCACACGGCTGTAATAGCCTAACCCTTCCCACAATTTCAACAACCGTTCTTCCGACGCGTTGGCCAACGATTCTATGGTAGGCAATTCATTTAAAAACCGATAATAATACGGAATCACCGCTTCGATACGGGTTTGTTGCAACATAATTTCAGACAACCAGGTATGATACGGCGAAGACTCCACCCGCCAAGGCAAGTCACGCTTGTTAGCTCTGTGCCACGGTACTAAAAGTTCGGGGAGTTGTTCAAAAAGGCTCATGTAATTTCGTTCCTTTGTTTATTCTGTTACTATCATAACACACATAAGACAAAAATGCATCTGCAAATTCACTTTTTACGTAAAATATTTTTATACAATCCGTAACTGTCTTGACATTTGTTTAGACAAACAGTATCATTAAGCCAAGTAACGTATGAGGAATGATTACTATGAAATCCAACATCACCAAATTACTAGGTTTTATATGCATTTTGGCATTACTGGTCGGTTGTTCATCCGCCGTAGCACCCACTACCCCCGGTACCCTACCGCAAGGCGATGCCAATGCATACAAGGTACTGAACAATAATCAGCCCTTATTTACAGAAGCGGAATTAACAACCGATTCATACGAAAGCTATAGTAATTTAGACAGCAAAAGTCGTTGTGGTGTCGCCATGGCATGCATTGGTGTCGATATTATGCCCACAGAAGAGCGGGGCAATATAGGACAGGTGAAACCAAGCGGATGGCAAACCGTTAAATATGACATTGTAGATGGTAAATATTTATACAACCGTTGTCATTTAATCGGGTTTCAATTAACAGGAGAAAACGCAAATACAAAAAATTTAATCACCGGCACCCGATATATGAACAACGAAGGAATGTTGCCATTTGAAAACATGATTGCCGATTACGTCAAATCCAGCAATAATCATGTACTATACCGTGTTACCCCCGACTTTCAAGGTGATGAATTAGTAGCACGCGGTGTCACGTTGGAAGCAAAATCCATAGAAGACAACGGCGTCGGAATCTGTTTCAACGTATATTGCTACAACAAGCAACCCGGAATTGTGATTGATTATGCCACAGGGAAAAGCCATTTGGAAAATCAGCCTGCCACCTCCTCTACCGCCACTACCCCGGGCGGCGAATCGGTGGCCTACGTGTTGAATCGAAGCAATATGAAATTTCATTTGGCGACCTGCCGTTCGGTAGATAATATGAAAGCCGAAAATCGTGAGGATTTTACCGGAAATCGTCAATATGTGATTGACGCAGGATATGAACCGTGTAAGAATTGCAATCCATGAGTGAGCATAAAAAAACAAAGTCGACCTTTTTAGGTCGACTTTGTTTTTGAATTATTTGAAATTTATCGGTTAATCCATTCCTCGCATAAATGAAGTTCCTTTTTGTTGATGATTCCACGGGAGTGCATCACCTTGAACATAATGACAGCGTTCATATAGTGGAGCTGTCTTTCGGTTTCTTCGGGGGTCATCACCGGCAATGGCTTTTGGATTTTCATAAAAGCACCTCTTTCAAAATATTAGCTCTGCGGCTTGGTTTAATAAAGATGCTCAAAATTCCAGAAAAGTCAAGTCCCCGAAAAACAAAATTGCCGCGCCTATAATAAGTAGACGCAGCAATTGATAAATAATTGTGAACAAATGAGGATAAAACTAATATCATTATTCTTTTTTGTCTGGATCAGAAAGAAAAGCCTTAATGCTACTTTTCACTTTTTTTGTTTCGGCCTTTTTCTTGTACAAGAAAATCAATTTAAATTTAATGCTATCTTTGAGTTCAAACCAATTAAAGTGTAAAGATAAACCCAAGAATAAAGAAAACAGCGGAATAAATATTCTCAATGGGATGCTTATCCAAGGATTTAATAC
Organism: Clostridia bacterium; assembly: GCA_017556785.1. GTDB lineage: Bacteria > Bacillota > Clostridia > Oscillospirales > Acutalibacteraceae > UMGS1484. The sequence goes on from JAFYMD010000109.1 coordinate 6,681, forward strand.
AAAGCACAGTGCAATTTGGATGACGATATTAATTATTGTGTTAATGATATTGGGAATAATTTTCAATCTGTTCTCTGCTTTTGCTGCAAAACTTGTTAATTCGTCCAGTGCTTCTTTTTCTGCATTCTCTTTATCACGAGCATATTGCAATGCCAAATCTCTGTA
>JAFYMD010000110.1 GCA_017556785.1 Clostridia bacterium
CATATTGGTTACCGACCTGACCGGCGGAGTGACCGCCGCCGACCAAGAAGTTGCCGCCATGTTGCAAAAAAGCGGAAAACCTGTGGTGCTTTGTGTCAACAAATGCGACGGAGTCGGTGACGTACCCATGGAATTTTACGAGTTTTATAACTTGGGGTTGGGGGAACCGATCGCAGTTTCTTCGGTACACGGACACGGAACCGGCGACCTGCTGGATCAAGTGCTGGCACATTTCCCTGCCCCCGAAGCAGAAGAGGAAGAAGAGTCCGACACCGTCAAAGTGGCGGTCATTGGAAAACCCAATGCCGGAAAATCCTCGCTGATCAACCGCATTGCAGGAGAAGAACGGGCAATCGTGTCAGATATTGCCGGTACTACGCGCGACTCGATCGACACCGACATTGAAAACAGCCACGGACGGTTCACCTTTATTGACACGGCAGGATTACGCCGTAAAAGTCGTGTTACCAAAGCACATGACGACATAGAGCGGTACAGCATTATTCGCGCCGAAATGGCGGTAGACCGTGCCGATGTTTGCATTATTATGATCGACGGTACCGAAGGGTTTACCGAACAAGATGCCAAGGTGGCAGGGCTTGCCCACAACCAAGGAAAAGCCTGTATTGTAGCGGTGAACAAATGGGACGACGTAGACAAAGACGACAAAACCATGGACAAAATGCGCAAAGAAATCATGACCGAGCTGGCATTTATGTCTTATGCGCCCATCATTTTCATTTCGGCCAAAACGGGACAGCGAGTAGAGCGGTTATATGAGCTGATCAAATACGTCAACGACCAAAACTCCATGCGGATTTCCACCGGAATGCTCAACGATCTGCTTGCCGATGCTACCGCCCGCGTGCAACCCCCTACCGACAAAGGAAAGCGGTTAAAGATCTACTACATGACCCAAGCCGCTACCAAGCCCCCCACATTTGTTTGTTTTTGCAACGATAAAGAGTTGTTCCATTTTTCTTATCAACGATATTTGGAAAATCAAATTCGCGCTACCTTTGGGTTAGAGGGAACCCCTGTACGCATGGTAGTGCGGGAACGAGGCGAATAAGGAGTGTTATCATGATTTACGGATTGTTTTTTGGTTTTTGCGTAATCGCTTATTTATGCGGTAGCGTAAACTTCGCCATTATTACCACCAAGGCCTTTACCGGGGGTGACGTACGTTCGTCGGGCAGCGGCAACGCAGGCATGACCAACGTCATGCGTACCGCAGGCTTTTTACCCGGCGTAATCACCTTTTTTGGTGATTATATAAAAGCAATCGCGGCCGTAGCTTTGGGAAAATATATTTTGCCTGAATTGGCAAAACGGTGGATTCCCGATCTTTCTGCCGAAACGTTGGCGATCTTGCCCATATACGGTGCGTTGTTTGCCGGGTTCTTTTGCCTGCTGGGACATATGTTCCCTATCTTTTACGGATTCCGAGGCGGCAAGGGGATCGTAACTGCTGCCGGCACCATGGTGGTGCTGGATTGGCGTCTGTTTTTGATTGAATTGGGCATTTTTGCGGTGTTGTTCCTCATCACCCGTATCATTTCGGTCGGTTCGATCCTTGCCGCAATTTGCTATCCCCTAACCGCTTGGATCTGCTTCTTTGTCATGAATCCGGTTGAAGAAGTCAACCGATTGGCGGCTCAGGCAGACGTTGCGGTACATGCCAAATGGTTCATTCCCATTGCTACCGGTTGTGCCGCTTTGTTGGTGGTTTACAAGCATAAGGATAATATTCGCCGCTTGTTTAAAGGGGAAGAAAAACAATTGAAATTAAAAAAGAATAAGTAAGCCGATTCCAACAAAAAATCCTGTGACCAAGAGTCACAGGATTTTTTGTTATTCAATAAAAGAAAATCTTTTATTATAATCGTCAAACAAGATTTCATCACCCAGCCGCAAATAACTGCCGTAGGCCATAAACCGTTTCACCTGTCCGTTTTGGGTACGGTCGACCACGATGTAAGCGTCGGTGTCGTAATCCCCCACACGGTTGTTGCTGTTTTCGTGCATTTTGCGACCGTCGGCTTCTTTGTTGTAGAACACCCGCCAAATCACGTCGCCTTTCACAATCTCCACCCCTTCATAACCGTCGCCCGTTACAGGAGTGACCGCTACGTCACATAAGGCAAGCACGTGCATAAAGCAAGCATCTTTCGAAGCGGTTTCGGTTTCTCGCTTTAAATAGTGGGTTTGTTCATTGCTCACTATAGCGCCGGTGCTGTAAGCGCCGCCCACGGGGGCGGATTCCACGGTGGTGTGGCAGGGGGGATACACAGGGTATACGTCCACCGCCGCATCCTCCTTTTGAATATGAATGCACCGATCGGTCACGGTTTCTTGTCCATCATAATGGAGCAACCACTCAAAGGTTTCCGGCTTATGGCAAAGCAAATCGTCCATGACCACAAACAAATCTTCATCTAATTTTAAGAAACTGCGATAGTTTCGCAAAAAAACGTCGGCAGATGGCCCGGCAGCATCGCAAAGGCAATAAGAAAGCCAATCGGCATGATGATACTCCGGCATAGTGCCACGGAATTTGGTGCCACGCAGGTGGTTGATGCCGCTTTCTTCCCGTCCTTTTACCGTAACCAGATTGTGGGCTTTGTCGGCGGTAAAATAATTGCGATAATAAGGCGAATTGTAATTGGTAGAGCCGCTATCGGTAAGCAGTTGTTTGCCTTTATGCCACAAAATGAAACTGCCTGCATCGTTATGGGCATGATTCCAAGTGTAACCGCAACGAATCCCAAACAAGGTAGCATTTGGCTCCCACCCCGACCGCCAAAAGCCGTAGCCGGTTTCGGGATACATTTCTTCTTTTTCCATGTTCAAAAAACAAGACCAATCGGTGCCGCTATGCAAGACCTCGTCAAACACCAAATCCAACACCGAGCGTTGCGGATTACACTTGTCATAACAATAACGATGACGGACATCCCCTAGGTCGTTTAACAACAGCATTTTACAAATCACGCCAATCATGCTGCCCACCGTGTTGGAATCGCCAAAGTTCACTAGTCGAATGGGCTCGGCATCTGCCACGGGGTACACCATAGACAAAATCGCATCGCCCACCTTGTCGAGCACGGGGGCTTGCAGGCGATAGTCGGTTAACCGATGCAACACCAAGCGGAAATTGAGCAATTCGCCCACGCCATAGGAAAAATAACCTGCCGATTCATAGAACATTCCCTTGGCATCGAAGTTCGGAATCTTGTTGAGCAACGTGTGCCCTTTGTATGTACAAAAACCCTCCATGGCTTTGGCAATGCGAGCAAGTTTTTCGTCGGCGTTTGGCAAACGGTCATACAAAGTCATGACCCCGATCCCGCAATAGCCAATACACACCGCCCACCAGTTGTGACCCATAGAGTCCAAAGCGTGCACCCGACGGGTAGGGTCTACCCAGTCGGCATATAAAGGGTCAATGCCTTTTTGCATCATCGCCTCGGCAATCACGTCACGCTCCTGTTCGGTAAAGAAGTCGTAATAGGCATCAAACAGTTGGCTGTATCCGTTTAAAAATCGGGTGGTTGCCAATTCGGAATGCCAAGGCGTGCGACGCACGTGGTTTTCGGGACCTGTCCATACCTTGAACTTGGCGTAATACAACAGTTTTTCTTTGGCAAAGGCAAAATACTTTTCGTCCCCCGTCACAAAAGTGAGCAACGGGAAACTTTCTGCCATTTGTTCCAACATGCCGCCCGGTTCAAAGTAGCGACCGTGTTGGGAATACACCGAATCGCATTCTTCTTGCGAGAGCCAATGGGCGGTCAGCAGTTCGTCCCCCTTCGCTTTTATACCCTCATACCGCGTGGAAAATGCCTTATCCACAGCAATACGGTCTTTTACTGTTTGCAAGTCCTCTTTTGTGTAATATAACGACGGATGACAATTGAGAATTTTTTTCACGGGACACTCCCCCTATCTACGGGAATTATAGCAAGGTTGACTTGTAATTACAAGAGAAAAAACGTGGATTTTTGGGCAAAAAAAGCAGACCGTATGGGTCGTACCCTTAAGGACCGAAAAAGGCCCCCTTGTGTAAAGGGGGCTGGATTTTTGCAAAGCAAAAAGACTGGGGGATTGTAAATTGCAGACGACCAGCAATCCCTCCGTCAAAAATCAAAGATTTTTGCCACCTCCCTTTACACAAGGGAGGCTTTTATTTGTCTTATACCATAGCAAATGGAAAATGTATATCACCTTCCCCATTGTTAGGAGAACCTAGAACCCTCTCAAACAATTTTCATCTATTAGACCTATTGGAGCTTATCGTTTTTTGTTTTTGCAATCCTAAAAATTCCGATCAGAATAAAAACAGCGCTAATAAACAGGAACGATGTTAAGCAGATAAAATGAACATTACCGCTTAGACACTGTTCCCAGTTGTTAAAATTCACCTGATGGTGATTTTCAGTTAAGCCAAACAACACATTCGTAACGTATCCTGTGAAATAATAAAAGACTGCACTGAGAAATGTACATATGCCTGCTTTGAGAAAGGCGTCAAAACGTAGTAAGCAAATAATAGCGCAAAAGATAGCAGGTGTAAACGCATAGCAAGTAATAAGTATTGCCGAGATAAGCATAAAAGGATGCCAAATATTGATATTCAACAAAAGTAAGATAGTCAAAACACATGCCACAGCAAACGAAATCACAAACTTGTAGCGAAATATTTTGGTTTTCGATAATAAAATGGGTACAAATAACAATTCATACCCTATCAAAACACCGATACAGGATGTCAAGAACCAAGATAGGTCATGCGTATATACTGCACAGGTAAACAAAAGCAGGCAAAGGGACAGGTAAGTTGTAACACTGAAAACAAGAAGTTTTTTCGTCTTAAAAAAAGATGTAACTGTGGGTATGAAAGTGTAGGCACAAAGCAATGAAGCCAACACGATAAAGAACCAAGACAAGGTGTGGTTTACGGCAAGATTGCAAATAAAACACGTTAAGAGTGCTACTGCATACGATATTGTCGGAACCCAAAACCATGCACTACGGATTACACGGAACTTCCGTGCTTCACGCTTAATCTTCCTTGATTCTGTGTCGGTTGAGGCGGTAAGCAATTCGTGTTCGCTTATATCAAGGATGCGGCAAATATCGGAAATCAAAGTAATGTCGGGAAAGGACACACCTCGCTCCCACTTGCTCACGGCCCCTTCGCTTACATACAGCTTTTCAGCCAAGTCTTTTTGTGAATAGTTTTTCTCAGTTCGTTTTTGTTTTATGAACGAACCAAATGTTTTTTTATCAGTCATATTGGATCACCTCTGCCTACATTCTACGGTAATAAAGGGAAAACGGTCAATGGACTGTCAAGCCACCCCCCGTGTTTTTCTATGTTAAGGGTAAATTATTATTTGTTGGTTAGATTATACCGCTTTTATCCTAAAAGTTCAAGGCATAGAAAATCCGCCCAAATTTCTTTGGGCGGATAGTTTTGTTTTACAAGCCTAATTACAATGTCCTTAAGAGTACGTACCATATGGTCTGCTTTTTTTATTATCCCAATATTTCTTGTAATGCTTGTTGCAATTTCACAAGGGCGCGCCCGCGGTGAGAAATAGCATCTTTTTCGGCAGGGGTCATTTGAGAATAGCTTTGGTCACCCACCATAAAGATGGGGTCATAGCCGAATCCGCCCTCGCCCAAAGGTTCAAAGCCAATGGTACCGTGGCATTCCCCACGCACGGTCAGGGTGTCGCCATTGGGCCACACACAGCAAACCGCCGACACAAAATAGGCGGTACGGTCGGTAATGCCTTCCATTTCTTTCAGCAGTTTTTCATAACGTTCCTTATCGGTGGCGTTCTCCCCTGCATAGCGAGCAGAATACACCCCCGGCGCACCATTTAAAGCGTTCACGCAAAGTCCCGAATCATCTGCCACCGCGGGAAGTCCCGTTTTATCACAAGCCGCCTTGGCTTTTAAGTAAGCATTTTCTTCAAAGGTGGTGCCGGTTTCTTCCACGTCGTCCAACGAAATACCCAAGGATTTGGTGGAGGCAGCATTTATGCCCAAGGGATTGAGAATCCGTTCTAATTCGGTAAGTTTATGGGCGTTGCCCGTAGCGATGATAAATTGCATGTTGATTCTTCCTCTCTTTAAGCCTTCCCCTTGAGGGGAAGGGGAACCGCTTGCGGTGGATGAGGTGTTGCTCTTTTCCACCTCATCCGTCAGGGCTTCGCCCTGCCACCTTCTCCTCAAGGAGAAGGCAATTCTAACAACCGTAAAATATCCTCACAAACCGAATCAAAATGCTGATTCACTTCAAGATTCGAATATCGAACAACGGTTAATCCAAGGGTATGGAAATAGCGGTCACGATTTTGGTCATCTTTCTTTCCCTTTTCCATATAATGCTGAGAACCGTCGATTTCTATCACCAATTTGGCTTTGGCACAATAAAAATCCGCAATATAATTTCCGATTACCTTTTGACGGTGAAATGTTTGAGGACACTCCTTCAAAAAATCATACCACAAATGTCGTTCTTCTTTTGTCATATTTTTTCGAAGCGTTTGGGCATTTCCAGTCAATTTTCGATTGTTGGTTTGATTCATACAAACACCTCATCCGTCCTACAAAAACGATGTTATTTTTTCACAAAATAGCAGTAATCGAGAATAATATTCCCTTTTTCATCCGGTGTTGTATAACGAGGACACAAGCAGTTTTCAAAAGACCATACTGCACCGTTTTCGTCCTTCCATAATTCAATTCCATTGTTGGCAAGATTTTGTTTACAAGCACTTGTATCGTGCACTTCGTTTTCTTTGCCGTAAATCCAACAGGTTCCTAAATTCACATTGGCGAAATCGATATAAATAAATCCATCGGGCACCGAGGTGTTTTCCGGAGTAAGCATTCCTATATAATATTCAAACGCCTCTCCGTCTTTCCGTCTTTCAAGGCCGATATAACCGCCTCCGTTTTCCCAAAGGGAAAGGATTTTATCGCAGCCACCCATCGTCTTTTCTATAACGTCAAACCATCCGTTTTGCCACCATTCGCCCCAATGTCCGAAATCATCGTATTTCTTTCCAATAAATCGCATGGTAGGTATATTCTCTTTGAAAACGTTTAAGATTTCGGCCATACAAAGTTCCTCATTTCTGCCAAAACATTCCCCTTGAAGGAAGGCTTATTACAAAATCCCTGCGGCGAATTCTTTGGGGTCAAAGGGCATTAAATCGTCAATGCCTTCGCCTACGCCAACCAATTTTACGGGGATGCCAAGTTCTTGTTTAATCGCAACCACAACCCCGCCCTTGGCGGTACCGTCCAACTTGGTCAGCACAATGCCGGTAATGCCGGCGGCCGCGGCAAACTCTTTGGCTTGATTCAGTGCATTTTGCCCTGTGGTGGCATCTAACACCAACAAGGTTTCCCGAGCGGTATTGGGCAATTCACGGTCAATCACCCGAGAAATTTTATTCAGTTCGTCCATCAGGTTCTTCTTGTTGTGCAGTCGTCCTGCGGTATCGCACAGCACAATATCATTTTCTCTTGCTTTGGCGGCCGAAATGGTATCGAACACCACGGCGGCAGGGTCAGAGCCCTCGTTTTGGCGAATCATTTCTACCCCGGCACGGTCAGCCCATACACC
>JAFYMD010000111.1 GCA_017556785.1 Clostridia bacterium
CATTGACGATGCCATTCGTGCCGGCGGCAAGGTGATTTTGACCAACAAAACCAAAGGAACAACCATGAACTTAACTTGCCAAGCATCCGACCGTCAAAGAGAAATGTTGCTGGCAGGCGGTTTGTTAAATTATACTCGTGAAAACGCATAGGAGTGATAAAAAATGGAACAACAAGTAAAAGAAGCAGTAGCAAAATTTGAAGCGGTGGTTCGTGAGCAACTGGCTCGTGTGGACCGCATGAAACAAGATAAAGATTTTTTGGATTACGATAAGCTGGACACCCTCATCATCGGCATTTGCGGCGGTGACGGTATTGGCCCCGTTATCACCAATGAAGCCGAGCGGGTACTTCGCTTCTTGCTCAAAGAAGAAGTGGAAGCCGGCAAGGTAACCTTCAAAAAAATCGACGGTTTGACCATTGAAAATCGTGCCGCCGTAAACAAAGCCATTCCCGATGACGTGTTGGCAGAACTGAAAGAATGCCACGTCATTCTGAAAGGGCCTACCACCACTCCCCGTGCCGGTGACCCCTGGCCCAACATTGAAAGTGCCAACGTTGCCATGCGTAAAGAGTTGGATTTGTTTGCTAACGTTCGTCCTGTAAAAGTGCCCGAAGAAGGCATTGACTGGACCTTCTTCCGTGAAAACACCGAAGGCGGTTATGCCGTAGGCTCCAAAGGCGTGCACGTAACCGACGATTTGGCGGTAGACTTTACCGTTACCACCACCGACGGTACCGAACGGATTGCTCGTTTGGCTTATGAATATGCCAAAAACAACAAAAAGAACCGTGTGTCTATTATCACCAAGGCAAACGTAATCAAAACCACCGACGGCAAATTCCTGAAACTTTGCCAAAAAATCGGGGAAGAATATCCCGACATCACCACCGACGACTGGTACATTGACATTACCACCGCCAAGCTCATCGACAAAAAACGTCGCACCGACTTCCAAGTGTTCGTACTGCCCAATTTGTACGGTGACATCATTACCGACGAAGCCGCCGAATTCCAAGGCGGTGTAGGTACGGCAGGCAGCGGGAACATCGGTAAGCGCTATGCCATGTTCGAAGCCATTCACGGCTCGGCTCCCCGTATGGTTGCCGAAGGTCGCGACAAATATGCCGACCCCTGCTCCATGCTTCGTGCTACCGTTATGTTGCTTTCCCACATCGGCAGACAAAAAGAAGCCGATTTGCTGGAACAAGCCTTGGATATTTGTATGTTTAAAGAAAAGAAACTCACCATTACCGGTCGTGACACCGGTTGCACCTGCAACGAATTTGGTGATTACGTCATGGCCACGGTAGAAACCTTGGTTCAATAAAGGAAAAGGAGACATTACCATGTCAAGCAAAGATGATATCTCGGTAGCTGTAATCAGAAGACTGCCTCGGTACTATCGTTTTTTGGGCGAATTGAAAAAGGCGGGTGTGGTGCGCGTGTCGTCCCGTGAATTGTCGGAACGGCTGGGATTGACCGCTTCTCAAATTCGTCAAGACTTTAATCGCTACGGCGGATTTGGTCACCAAGGCTATGGTTATAACGTGGAAAAACTGCACGAAGAGATTGGCAAGATTTTGGGCTTGCACTATTGTTATACCGCTATATTAATCGGTAGCGGCAATTTGGGTCGTGCAGTTGCCAATCACGTGTTGAGCGAGCAAGGCGGTTTTGAGTTGATTGGGATTTTTGATAAAAAAGAATCGCTGACCGGTCAAATGATTCGAGAAATTCCTATTCGTCATGTGGACGGATTGGACGAGTTTTGCCGCGAAAATCGCCCCAAGGTGGCAATTATGTGCTTACCCGAAGAGGCCGCCAAGGAATTGACCCCCCAATTGATCGATATGGGGATCACCTCGTTTTGGAACTTCAGTTCCTATGATATTTTGTTGGACTATCCCGACGTGCTGGTGGAAAACGTGCATATCGGTGACAGTTTAATGACCCTCTGCTACAAGATCACTTGGTAGGTGACGGGGCATGAAGCAGATTTTGGACCAAAACGCCTTTCAGGTGTTTCCGTCGCAAAACGGTTTTATTTTTGCCGTCAAAGAGGAACGAGAAGGCAAAGCGGTGGTGTCTTACAAATTGTTGGACTTCGAACGGTTGACCTTGTCGCCCATTACTCGTAACGTGTATTTGTTGGAAAAATTCGGGCAACATTTTGAACGCTACGCCGACAATCCCGAGGAGTTTTTGCAACTGCGCACGTTGTTTGTGCCCGATCATCGATTGTTGACGGTAGACCCAATGGGAAATGCGCGGGTCTATCACGGCGACGGAACGGTATCTTGGCAAGGTCGGTTGCTTTACAACGATTGCCCCCCCACGGGGTTTGCGCTGGACGAAAACGGCTTGTACGTTTCGTTTGGCGAGGCAGGTGCGATTGTGCGGTACCATGCTCGTACCTTGCGTCCCGAAATGCGATTTGGCGGCGGCAACGGCTGCTTGCCGTGTCCCGAAGGACTGTACTGTCAGCATGAATCGGTGTACTTTTGTGCGCCCAAAGAGCAAAAGATTTATCAGTTAAATCCGCGGGAATTTACGGTAGAGGAATATGCCGCCTTTGACCAACCGGTGCATCAATATTACAAATACCATGCCAACGAAATCGTGCGGCTGGATTCAGGTGTTTACAAGTTATAAGATTTATGAAAAGAGCTGATGAAATGTCGATGCAATCAGATATTTCAACCTATATTAGTAATCCCGACAAAAAAGCATTTTTGATCGGGATCGGCGGTGTTTCCATGTGTTCGCTGGCAGAAACGTTGCAAGCGGCGGGCTGTGACGTGAGCGGTTCGGACTTTAAGGAATCCGAAACGGTGGCAATGCTTCGCAGTAAAGGAATTTCCGTTACGGTGGGACACAAAGCCGAAAACGTAGAAGGTGTCGATTATATTATTCGTTCTGCCGCGATTCACGAGGACAACCCCGAAATTATGGCGGCGCGTCAAAAGGGAATCCCTGTGTTTGAACGCGCGCAAGGTTGGGGTGCGGTTATGGAAGGCTACCAAACCGCCTTGTGTGTGGCAGGTACCCACGGTAAAACCTCTACCACCTCTATGCTTACGCACGTGGCGTTGGCGGCTGACTCTGATCCTACCATTATGATCGGCGGCGATCTGCCGATTTTGGGTGGCGGTCATCGGGTGGGGTTGAAAAAAGACGTGATCGTGCTGGAATCTTGCGAATATTGCAACTCCTTTTTGCACTTTTGCCCCACCACGGCGGTGATTTTGAACGTAGAAGCTGACCATTTGGACTTTTTTAAGGACTTGGACGACGTGAAAAACTCCTTCCGTCAATTTGCCTTGCGGGTGCCCGAAGAAACCGGTATTGTGGTCATCAATGCCGACGACGAGGGTGCGGTGGATTGTGTAAAAGAGCTTCCCCGCAAAATCGTTACCTTCGGTGTGGAAAATACCGCCGACTATATGGCAAAAAACATTGCCTTTCACCATGGTACTTCTTCTTTTGACGTGTTTAAGCAAGGGGAGTTTTTGGCTAAGATTCAATTGTTAGTCCCCGGCAAGCACAACGTGTTAAACGCTTTGGCTTGTGTGGCGGCGGCTGATCAAAACGGATTTGACGTGACCGCAATCGTGAAAGGTCTGAATTCGTATTTCGGCGTGGGTCGTCGATTTGAGTTCAAAGGGGAATATGGTGGTGCGGTAATTTACGACGACTATGCTCATCATCCCGGTGAGATCAAAGCGTTGTTTGACGCGGTGGAAGAAATGGAGTTCGATCGGATCATTGCCGTGTTCCAACCCCATACCTACACCCGTACCCATGCCTTTTTTGACGAGTTTGTGGAACAACTGTCTCGTCCCCATTTGGTGGTGTTGGCAGACATTTTTGCTGCACGGGAAACCAACACCTTGGGCATTTCTTCTGCCGACCTGGCGGCAAAGATCGACGGGTCGTATTATATTCCCGATTTTGGGGATATTGTAGAGTTTTTAAAGAAAATGGCGCGTCCCGGCGACTGTATTTTGACCATTGGGGCAGGGGAACTAAACAAGGTTTCCTCCGAATTGGCCAATCAGAGCAAAAGCCGTGCCAAACAGCATGACCCCTTTGAAGATGGGGTGGCAGACGGCGGTCTGCGTGACTTGGGACAGGTCAAAATTCTGATCTGTTATATGTTGCAATCGGTGGGCGGCAGTTTACCCCGCCACTTGTTAGATCAAGCCTTGCAAAGTGACGGTTTGTGCAGTTTTTGGAACATTTCCGCCGCCTTGTCGGGGCTGAAAGAAAACGGCATGATCGAGGAAATCAACGAAGGGGATATGGTGGGTTATGCCATTACCCCGTCGGGCAAAGCCTGTGCCGCCGAATGGGAAACCGCCGTACCCTTTGCGGTGCGTGAGCGGTCGGTCATGCGGGCGGCGGCGTTGCTGAAAAAGGCAAAGGCGGTAAAAGAAAACAAAATTTCCATTGCCAAAACCGACGATGGGTATACCGTGTCCTGCACCATCCC
>JAFYMD010000112.1 GCA_017556785.1 Clostridia bacterium
ATTACCTTCGGTGCCGCCGTTTCCACCCAAGGGTGGCATCTTATCACGTTAGATAGCAATCAAACCGTAACCGGCAACGGTACCATTCATAACGGTGTCACCAAAGTCGCCGATTTGGACAGCACCACCGCCATTATGTCTTATACCATTGGCAGTGGCGTATCATACATTCGCATGGTAGTAGATACCAATTATAAAGACAAATACTTATACACCAAAAACCAACCCTTTACGGTTGCCCAATATCAAGAATTTTTCGGCAACACTTCGGGCGGTACTACCGATCCTACCCCCTCGGATCGTACCAACCTGTTTGACCTTGCCAAAGCCACCACCGGTTGGGTCAATTCCACCGGCAACAGTCCCGATGGTGCCTTTAAAACCAGTGACTATATCGGGGTTTCGGCAGGTGACGTGATCACCTTTGGTGCGGCAGTTTCTACCCAAGGCTGGCATTTGGTGGTATACAACTCCTCTAAATCTCCCATTGCCGATGGTAAATTGTCCACAGGGGTCACCCAAATCGCTACTTTGGACGATACCACCTCTATTATGAAATACACCATTCCCAGCGGTGGTGCTTACGTTCGTATGGTTGCCGATGCCCGCTATTTAAACAAATATCTGGTTACCAAAAACGACCCCTTTACCGCAGAAGAATACGATCAATTCTTTCATCTGCAAAATCCCAACGACGGAGGAAATGATGCACCCGTGATTACCGACAATCCTTTAAAAGATAAAACCGCCTTGTTTATTGGGGATTCCATTTGCTACGGTCAATGGGATACCCAGCCTCGTCAAGGCTGGGCAGGACGTATTAAAACCCAATTTGGTATGGCAAGCGTTACCAATGCAGGGGTGGGCGGCACCACCATTTCCACCGAACGGGAAGGCCGCATTGTCACCCAACTGCACAACAACAAAAACAACTCTTACGACTACGTAATTATGCAAGGGGGTACCAACGACGGTTGGGGCGACCTGGCCACCACCACCGCTGCTCCCGTTGGTAAAATGACCAACTCCTTTGCGTTAAAGGATTTTGACACCTCGACCTTTGCCGGCGGGTTGGAAGAACTGTTTTATTATGCTACCCAATACTTCCCCAACGCAAAGCTTGGCTTTATGACCACCTTTGCCACCCCTTTGGGTGCTTCTCAAAACCTGGGTGCTACCGGTGATATGGATGCTTACTACACCCTTGCGGTACAAATTTGTGAAAAATGGGGCATTCAATGTTTAGACCTGTTCCATGACCGCTACGTTTCCAACACCCTGATGAAGGTCAACACCTACGAATGCCTGCAAGACCCCCTGCACCCCAATGCCACAGGCTATGACAATTTGGCACCTTATATCGGGGAATGGATGAGCCGCATGGTAAGCCGTTCTACCTACCAAGCTAAACCCTTTACCAACAAACGGGCTTTGTTCGTTGGGGACTCTATTTCTTACGGTCACGGCGACACGCCCCAAGGACGTGCTTGGGCAGGACGTCTTGCCGACAGTTTGGGCATTCTTTCTGACAACCAATCTTGCAGCGGTTGGTCGGTTTCTACCATTCGTGCCGCTCAAATCGTGCAACAGCTGGAACGCAACAAAGAAAAGCAATTTGATTACGTAATTATGCACGGCGGGATCAACGATTCTTGGGACAACGCCCCCAAAGGGGTTATGACCAATTCCTATAATCCCGAAGATTTTGACCGTACCACCTTTGGCGGCGCTTTGGAACACCTGTTCTATTACGCTTATCAATATTTTCCCAACGCCCGCTTGGGGTACATCATTAACTTTAAAATGCCCGCCGCCTCCTCGGATATGGGTGTATACCGTGAACTTGCCTTGCAAATTTGCAAAAAATGGAAGGTTTCCTGCTACGATATGCATGCCGATGATGCCGTAACCAACGCCTTGCAAGCCCACACCTTGACCAACATGGCCGACGCAGGGCATCCCAACAAGGCAGGGTACGATATTATCTCCCCCTATATCGCCAATTGGTTTACCACCATCCCCTATGCCAGCATTGCTTCTTTTGAAAGCCAAATGCCCTCGCTGGAAAGCCAAGCCGTAAAAATGCCTTACGTAAAAAACAGAGTATTATACGTAAACGAGTGCGACAAGGTTTACGGTTGGAGCGGTGCTTACTCCACCAATATTTCGGTAGATAAAGAAGATAAAGTGCAAGGGCAAGCCTCGGTGGTGCTGACCGCACTCAATCCCACCGGCAATAAAATCAGCGACACCCATTATATTGGCTCCATGGCATTTTTGAAATTCCCGCAAGCCGCTGATTTGTCGTGCTATGATACTCTTTCTTTTGATTACTATTTAAGCGAAAATATGGCCGGCAAAACCGGTCAGTTGCAGCTGAACTTTGCTACCACGGGGGATGACGGTTACAACACCCTGATTACCTTGGATGGCAAGAAAGCAGGCTGGCACACCGCCACCTTTGGCACTAATTTGGCAGGCTTTAAAGCGGTGGATTTTGATTGGAAGAAAATCAACAAACTGCGGTACACCTGGTGGAACTTAAACCAAAGTGTTGCCAACATGACCGTGAAAATTGACAACATTCGTTTTTACAATGCCGCCGAACAAGCACAAAAAAACACCGACGTTACGGCAGTAATTCAAGCCATTAACAAGATTGGCCAACTGACTCTTGACAACTTTAAAAGCAAAGAATCCACCTTGGTTTATGCCGAAGAATTGTCAGATGCTTTGATGGCAAAATACGGCAACACCATTTTGGAAGAGGTAACCAATGCCGCCGATTTGGTAAAAGCACGGGAAGAATTTACCCGTCTTACCTTCCAATCTCGTGACCTGATGGTTGACGACCTGATTGCCGATATTGATGCCATTGGCAAAATCACCAACCAAAACTACTTGCAAAAAGAGAAGGAAATTGCCGCCATTGAACAATCCATTACCGATTTGGTTGCCCAGTATGGCAAAGAAGCCAAAGCATTGGTTACCAATGTAGACAAGCTGACCGCCGCCAAACAATCGGTAGAGGCTTTGAAACAGGCCAATGTGGTGCCTTACGGCGACGTAGACGGTGACGGCAAAGTCTCTGCCGCCGATGCGTTGGAAGTGCTGAAAAACGTGGTGGGCAACGCAACCTTTACCGCTGACCAAAAAGAACTTGCCGACGTAGACGGCAACGGTAGAGTTACCTCAGCCGATGCGTTGTATATTCTGAAAAAAGTGGTCGGCAAAATCGACAAATTCCCGGTAGAACAATAGGTGATACAACTTATCTATCAAACAAAAATCACGGATGCGACTTATCGCATCCTTGATTTTTTTCGATTAATATTTTCTTTGATTTAGCCAAAGCATGGTGACTTGAACCACGATTTATGAAGGCGGATTTTCGCCCTACCGTCGTCAAAATGCTCGTTAATACATACAGTATTGCCTGCGCTTTTTCCTCGGTAGGTCCAAAATCCTCACTTCATAAATTCTTC
>JAFYMD010000113.1 GCA_017556785.1 Clostridia bacterium
AATTTGGGGCGGTT
The DNA here is from genome assembly GCA_017556785.1 of Clostridia bacterium. GTDB lineage: Bacteria > Bacillota > Clostridia > Oscillospirales > Acutalibacteraceae > UMGS1484. The sequence continues at coordinate 15 of JAFYMD010000113.1, forward strand.
ATAATCACGGTACTTTCACCAAAACCATTACCGCTACCGAAAACCCCACCGTTACCATGAATTCCAATGCCACCTTTACCCCTTCCAGCACTTACAAAAACAGCGAAATTCGTACCACTTGGCTGCACACCTATGAAGAGTTCACCACATCTTATGATGCTTGGCTGAATCCCGAAGCCGATTTAAAAGGTCAAACCAATACCCTGTGGGTACAACCCGCCGCCTGGAGTGACCGTGTGGTTTTGAAGGTAATGCGCGGCAACGGTTTCAACATGAAATCCGCCACCATTCCCCTGAATGTAGAAACCGATTCTATTAAAATCAAGTTAAACGAAACTGCCAACAACTTTATTATTAAAGACAACGGCACAAAATACCCCGCTATGGCCAGCCAAACCATGTGCGACATGCGGGTAAACGACTCCAATTCTCCCTACTCCAACGAAGCTCAATTGGAAGAATTATTTGACATGAGAGATTGTGGGGTAAACTTGATTACTACCACCGAAGCCTTTAACATTGAAACCACCAACAAACCCAGCGGCAAGGTGAATAACAACACCGACGCCATTTGGTTTGTTTCGGACGTAATTCGTAAATTGGGTATGCGCATGGAAGGATACACCGGTTATTCCTACCACAGCGGTACCACTGTTCAGGCCGCTTATTGGTATTCCCAAGACTCCCGCGTAAGCGGCGGCGTTCCCACGGCATTTGGCGACGAAAAGTTGGATATTGCCAACGGTCTGCGCGGACTTTACCAATTCATGCGTTGGGGCGACAACTACTATATCGACGGTACCGGCAAGCCGGTAATCAACACCGAAGATACCCGCGGTTGGATGCGCATTGACTTTAACGCTCGTTTTGTTACCGACGACGAAACGCTTACCGCATTCCAAAAATGGGTTCGCAGAAAATACAAAAATGATTTAAATGCCTTAAATGCGGCATGGAGTACCGGTACCTTAGGCTACGACTACAAGAGTTGGGATGAAATCAATCCCACCGAAGGCACTACCAAAGACCATGGTTGGGATTCTCACGTAGCTTCCTCGGCTACTTTGCCCGAATGGTCCGCCGCCTTGACCGACTGGGATTTGTTCCGTACCGTACAACGCACCGAAAACTATGCCACCGTAGTAGACGTGTTCAAAAATTACAACGACACCGTAAAAGATTTGGGTGCTACCAGTTTGGATGTTTCCATGGGCATTCGTACCGAAGGCGGTAACATCACCGGTATTGTTGACCCCAATACCACCAATTCTCACCTGCGTCACGCTTACTACAGCCAACGTCGTTGTGCTATTATTCCGGAGATTTTGGCAAAGGGAGGCAACGTGTCCATGCATTCCGACTACGTTACCTTGCCCTTTAGCGTAAAAGAATTGGAACAATTGGTTTCCAGCTCTACCGCTTTGGGAATTACCAGCATGCCCCTGATGCAAGCCAGCCGTATGCGCGATATTGCCATCAACAGCAAATACGGTGACAGCTCTTATGCCACCCACTATAACATGACCGGAGCCAATACCAAAGGTGCTTATGTGAATACCCAAGTTTCGGTATTTACCACTTACAAAGCCGTTTACGAAAACGGCGGTATTCCCGGCGTGTTGTGGCAAGACTATTTGTGCGACGGTTACGTAACTGAAACCCAAGAAAAAGAAATGAAGTTCTATTCTTCTAAAATCGCTGAAATGATGGAAACCGACGAAGCCAAAGCATGGGCTACCGACAACGTTCCCGATATTGAATCGATTTATGCAAAATCCAATGCGGTTTACAGCTACAGCGAAGATTATATTAACAACGAAATCAGAGCATACGCTCAAAAACGGGCGCAAGCAAATCAATAAATTATATTACGGAAAGAGTCGCAAACGCGACTCTTTCTTTTTCGTTCACAATATGAATATTTTCCTCGAAAAAAACATGGAATTCCAATATAAAATCCATTGTAATTATCTCGCATATCCTTTATAATAAAAGCAACTTGATTCCCCCGAAAAGGAGAATGTTTTATGAAAAAACTTACCAGCGTAATAGTCGCAATTTTGTTGTTATTCGCCATGGTGACCTCCTGTCCTGCCACCGCTCAAATTATTGTGTGCGGAGATGGTGACGGAGACCAAAAGGCGGGTGCTTCCGATGCCTTATTATGTCTGCAACACACAGTTGGCAAATTGCAGGTCACAGACCAACAGTTCACCGCTTTGGATGTGGACGGCAACCACGTGGTCAATGCCAACGATGCGTTGGACATTTTAAAATACACCGTAGGAAAAATACGGCGGTTTGTTGCCGACCAAGGAACCTATTTGGTACAGGATGATTCCCAATGGTTGGAAATGACCATGGACGAAATTGTCGATACGTTAGACCACGAAACCCCCGCCACCGAAATCACCGACGGGTATGATATTCATGCCGACGGCGGTATGATTTACAATCCCCTGTCGCGAGAACTGGATCAAGGAGAAAAAACCAAATACAACACCATTGCCAAAACAAATGGGAATTTGACCTTAAGCAACGGAGCTGTTATGAATTATTCCTTACCCACCGACGTAACTGCTTACGACATGATTCCCATTGAATATACCCTTTCCAATCCCAAAGGACAATTGGAACCGCTACATATTTCCGCTACCACCTTTGAAGACAAAGACGGTTCTTTCTACGATTTAAACTTACCCCATGAGGTCGCAATTCAAGCCGAATACCAAGGATACGTAGCCGCTACCACCAATGGCGCCAATCGTCCTTGGTTGTCTCAATACCAAGACAAAAACGTGGTAGGACAACAATACCCCCAATACGATGCCGACGAATTGGTACCCTCTGACACCGTGAAACAAGCCAATTATATTTGGTTCAAATTCAAAATCACCAACGTGGGTGACACAATCTTGGACGGGGACGGTAACGGCACGTTTTGCATTGATCCAATCTTACTTCGCCACAAAGAAGACGGCACCACCGAAACCATTGACAACGATAATTTATTTTCCCGCATAACAGAGGACCTGTATCCCGGTGAATCCACCGAAATGTATTTTTATTTCAAATATCCCAGTGCTCCCAACAACCTTCCCGCCGGCAACTATACCATAAAGTTGCAACATATCGTGCGCAACGAGAAAAGCCGTCCGGATTGGGGCACCAAAATTTGGGGCGGTTACAACTACGGGGAATCCACTCACGACATTGTTCTTGGAAGCACCGCGGGTACTGAAATCGCCAATGTGACCAAAAACGATACTTACCACACCGGTACCCGCAACGGATGGATGCATTCCTATGAAGAGTTCACCTCGTCTTTTGACACATGGTTAGAGCCCTGGAATATCAAAAGCACCGACAAAAACATCATGTGGGTACAATCCGCCGCCTGGAGTGACCGCGTGGTGCTGAAATTCATGAGCGGTGACAACAACGATATGGTTTCGGCTACCATCCCCCTGAATGTGGAAACCGACTCAATTCAAGTCAAACTTAACACCACAGCCGACAACTTTATTGTGACCGACGAAGGGACCAAATACCCTGCTTCTGCCAGCCAATCTATGTGCGATATGCGGGTAAATATTTCCCAAAACCCCGACGCCGCCGCCAAGCAGTTAGACGAGCTGTTGGACATGAAGGAATGTGGCATCAACATTGTTACCACCACCATGGCCTTTAACTACGGGGGAGGCGGTCATCACATTGCGAACCCTTCCGATATGCAGGATTCCAACTACTTTATGAGTGACATGGCAAAAAAATTAGGCATGCGGTTAGAGGGCTATATGA
>JAFYMD010000114.1 GCA_017556785.1 Clostridia bacterium
CATCAAACACTTGATAACAATAACAGTTGTCAACAACGAATCCGTCACAACCGCCCCAAATTTCAATGGCATTACAAAGTCTTTCGGTTCTGTCTTTACGACGTCCGCCGCCGCCTATCCAACCAAACTCACAGTTTCTAACCGTAAAGTTTTTAATATCTTTGAAATACGGTTTCCATTCTTCCTCTGGGTTGTAGAAAATACTGCCTGTCGCGATACCGTGGTCACCCGTATATTTGAAACAAATATTATCAACCGTTGTGTTGTTTCCACCACCGCCAAAAATTGCACGACAATAAGCAAACTCAATATCAAAGAAACGCTCAGCGGGGTTACCTTTATCAGAATACAAATAAACACGATCTTCATCATATACGTGACAGTAATCCAAATCCATTTGTAAATTCATTTTTGAAACATGTTGTTTATAGCCAAATGCTTCACCATGGTTAAAAATAATGTTGCCGACATCTCTATCACAATCAACAATATCAATATAGTAAACGTTTTCTTGTTCTGCATTGTGCCAAGCACATTCAGCATAGTTGCGAGGTGAACCCCAAATTTCGGGTTTTTTGCCTACACCGTAAGAACTATACGTAACACCGGCGTGCATTCTCATAACACCGCGGAAAACGTCACCCGAACGGAACAAAACAGCATCGCCTTCTTTTAAATTATCATTTTCGGCGGTTACGCGTTCAGGAGTTTTCCAAGCGGTTGCCTCGCTTAAACCATCGTTAGCATCATTACCATTACTTGATACATAGTATGTTGTACCCTTAATATCAAGTTGCGGTACGGTTGAACGAATTTCTGCAATACGTTCTTGGGCTAACTTTTCAATCTCTGCTTCACTTGTTACTTTTCTCATTTTTAGAACTCCTCTCAATTTGTGCCAAAGGCATTTTTAATATAATGAACTCGTATTTTCGTTTGGCCGTCGGGCATTTCTTCCTCATATACCTCAGCAACGTCAAATCGTGGCTGTAAATGCTGGAGTCTTGATTTTGAAAGAAAATCTTCAGCAGTTAGAATAATTTTTCGCTGCTTGCTTGCATCAACCGATTCGGCGGGTGAAACCAAAGCGCCTTCTTTTCGGCGTTTGACTTCAATGAACATAACTGTTTTTTGAGTTTCGGCAATTATATCAATTTCACCATAACGCGAATGATAATTCATCTTTGCAATAATGCAGCCGTTTTTACGCAAAAAAGCGGCAACCATTAGCTCTGCAGCCTTACCCTTATCAATGGAACAACTCATAAAACACCTTTTAAAAATGATTTTCTATGTATTTCGCATATACCATACTTATTTATAGCTTCATAATGTTCTTTAGTGCCGTAGCCTTTATGCTTTTTAAAGTTATATTCGGGATATTTTTGGTCGTACTCAACAAGCAACCTATCCCTTGAAACCTTAGCAAGAATTGATGCAGCAGCAACCGACATGGACTTGAAATCACCCTTGATTAGCGCCTCGCATTTAGTCGGCGCATTATCGGGAATTCTGTTCCCGTCAATTATAGCAAAATCGGGTGCGATATGCAACCCTAAAATTGCCCTATTCATAGCCAAATACGTGGCTTTTAAAATATTGAATTCTTCTATTTCATCTACCGAAGCACTGGCGACAGAATAAGCAATAGCTTTTTCCTTAATTACGTCAAAAAGCGATTCCCTTTTTTTCTCGCTAAGCTTCTTGGAATCGTTTAGTCCCTCAATTTCGCAATCCATGGGTAGAATTACCGCAGCCGCAAAAACGGGACCTGCCAACGGGCCTCGGCCAGCCTCGTCGACACCACAAATAAATTTATATCCTGCCTCGGCCGCAAGCTTTTCATAAGTATAATCAGGCATTTTCTATTCTCTCCAAAGAAATTTTACCAATCTTTAAATTACGATATTCTTCGAGCAGCATATTTGATGCCCTAACGGTATCAATTTCGCCACCACGCATAACCATACCTCTTTTACGACCTATCTGCCCGAGAATTTCATACGGCTCATCATCAAAATCCAACTCACCATAACGTGCAACAAGTAGGTCCTTATACTGCACGCATAATATTTCAAGCAAACGAACCGCCAAAAGTTCTACATCAATAACTCGGTCGTTTACGGCACCCGTAAATGCGAGATGCTCGCCAACCGTTACATCCTCAAATTTTGGCCATAATACACCGGGTGTATCAAGTAGTTCCAATTCCTTATCAATAGTAAACCATTGGTTACCTCTTGTAACACCGGGACGGTTTTCAACCTTAGCCTTGCCTACACCCGCGATACGATTGATAAAAGATGATTTGCCAACGTTGGGTATGCCCACAACCATTACACGTAAAGGTTTGCCAACCATTCCTTTACTGCGGTATATTTCAAGTTTATCGCCCAAAAGTTCTTTTACCGTTGTTTTAAAATTGTTAAGGCCTTTGCCCGATTTACAGTCAACCGCAATTGCGGTAATACCCTTGCTTTTAAAATAGGATATCCATTTTTCGGTGACGGCGCCGTCTGCCATATCACACTTATTGAGCAATATAATTCTCGGCTTGTTGCCAATTATGTCGGGCAAGTCAGGGTTCTGACTGCTGAGCGGTATCCTTGCGTCCAAAACCTCGGCAACCGCATCAATTAGTGGTAAAATTTCGGTGATTTTGCGTCGCGTTTTGGTCATGTGGCCCGGGAACCATTGAATATTTTGTGTTGTATCCATTATTCAACTCTCCCAAACTTATCAAAGGGTAAAACTCTTAAAACGACCTTACCTAAAATATAGCGTTTATCAATCATACCGTGGTCACCAATTAGTGACGAACGGCTATCGGTAGAATTATTACGATTATCTCCCAAAACAAATACGCAATCCTCAGGCACGCTTACAGGGAAATTGATATCGAATTTTACGTTTGTAGGTGTTTTTACATAAGACTCATCAAGAGCTACGCCATCCACGTAAACTACGCCGGTCTCAAAATCAATATCAACAATTTGACCCTCAGTAGCGATAACACGCTTAATAATGGGGGCTGCGGCATCGGTATCGGCAACAATATTATTTTGA
>JAFYMD010000003.1 GCA_017556785.1 Clostridia bacterium
CTATCAAGGGAATTACGGATTGCCACGTCGGAACAAGGCTCCGCCACAGCGTTTCCCCCTACGGGGAAAACTTGCGTGCTACGCTGTTCCTCCTTTTCCCCCAAAAGCGTTGCTTTTCGGGGACCCCGCTTTATTCTGCCGGCTCGCAATGACATAGTAGGGTAGTGTGGTTGGGGACAAGAGACACGGATTGCCACGCCTGCGGCTCGCAATGACATAAGTGGGTAGTGCGGTTGCATACTATCGGAAATCGGTTTTGCCCTTCAACTACATGGCGGTAACATAAACAAAATCACCCGATTTTGTCATTGCGAAAAAATACGCAGTATTTTTGTGGCAATCCGTATCCCCAAAAGGGCGGGACGGGGCAGTTCCTTGGGTTCAAAAAGGACACTCCCTCGCGGATTTTTGTGGGTGGCAAATGACCGAATTTGCGTTTTTTTTGTTTTTTTGCAAGATTTGCTTGCATGTGCTATTGTTTTGTGATATACTGTCCTTAACTTTTAATTTTGAAAGGAAGTTATTTACATGAAACGTTTATTGGCAGTTCTTTTGGCCGCTCTTATGCTGTGCTCTTTGGCAGCTTGCGGTGGTTCCGATGCAGATTACATCATTTATTCCGACAACGCATTTGCACCCTTCGAATTTATAAAAGACGGTGCTTACACCGGTGTGGACATGGATCTTATGGCGGCTATTGCCGAAGACCAAGGTTTCACCTATGAAATGAAAAATGAAGGCTTCGACGCCGCTATGGGCGCTGTACAAGCCGGTCAAGCCGACGGTATGATTGCCGGCATGACCATCACCGACGAACGTAAACAAACTTATGATTTCTCCGAAGGCTATTTTGAAGATGGTCAAATCATGGTGGTTGCTGCAAACAGCACCATTGCCAAAGAAGCCGATTTGGCAGGTAAAAAAGTCGCTGCCAAGAAAGGCACCGAAAGCACCAAATATGCCGAAAGCTTGAAAGCTACCTATGGTTTCGAAATCATGTATTATGATGATTCGCCCGCTATGTACCAAGCGGTAATCACCGGTGCTGCCGATGCTTGCTTCGAAGACTTCTCGGTTATTGGTTGGGCTATTAAAAATGACGGCGTCGCTTTGAAAACCGTAGGCGAAGTTCTCAACAAATCCTACTATGGTTTTGCCGTGAAAAAGGGCACCAACGCTGAATTGATTGAAAAATTCAACGCCGGTCTCAAAAACATTAAAGCCAACGGCAAATACGACGAAATCTTGGCAAAATACGGTTATTAAAAAATACGGTTATTAATCGGTAACCCCTTGTCAAACCAATTAAAGATTGTGTAATTTGTGTTAGCAGCAATTTTGCCTTTTGGCAGGGTTGCTGCTTTCACGGCGATATAGTATCCTCATAAGAACCGAGGCGGAAAGCATGAAAAAATCAGTATCAGTAATCGTATGCCTTGCACTGGCTTTGATGGTGCTGTTTGGTACCTTTGCGTTGGTACAAGCAGTTGAAACCACAACCACCGGTGCGGTCGCAACCATGACCGAAAGCGGTACTGCCGTTACTGACACCGACGTCAAAGAAACGGCGACCGATGGTCCTCCCACTTTTCTTGAACAATTTGGAATTGTGTTTAACGATGCCACACCCTTAATGCTCGATGGGTTGTGGGTTACGATTCAGGTATCCTTACTTGCCATTGTATTTGGCTTGCTCATTGGGTTGGTTACCTGTTTCTTGGGTCGCTCTAAATATTTTATCTTCCGTGCGATTTCCGCTACCTACGTTTGGATCATTCGGGGTACTCCCATGATCGTACAAGCCTTTTTGGTGTTCTTTGCGATGCCTCAGCTCATACAAATGTGGATTTCAGATTTCCGTATCGATCCCATTACAGCAGGGCTTATTACCTTGAGCTTAAACGCCGGTGCCTATATGTCCGAAATCTTCCGCGGTGGGATTGCCGCCGTACCCAAAGGACAAGTCGAAGCGGCTCGTTCGTTGGGGTTGAGCAGTTTCCGCACCATGATCAAGATCGTGTTGCCCCAAGCCTTTAAAATGAGCATTCCCTCATTGGTCAACCAATTCATCATTACCATCAAAGACTCCTCGATTTTGACGGCAATCGGTATGGCGGATTTGGTCAGCCAGGCAAGAATTTACGTAGGTTCTACCTACTTGTTCTTCCCCACCTACATCATGGTTGCGGCATATTACTTGGTCATTATTTCCGCATTGATGATCGTATCAAAACTGTTAGAAAAGAAGTTGAATTATGACAAAAAAAGTTAAGGTAACCAACCTACAAAAAAGTTTTGGCGACTTGCACGTACTCCGCGGCATTGATTTGGAAATTGCCGAGGGGGAAGTGGTTTGCCTGATCGGGCCTTCGGGTTCGGGAAAATCTACGGTTTTGCGTTGCCTTAACCGATTGGAGGATCCCACCGACGGTGTGATCGAAATGAACGGTCACATTATGACCGATCCCAAAGTGAAGTTAAATAAAGCACGGGAAAACATCGGCATGGTGTTCCAACAATTCAATTTGTTTGCCAACAAAACCGTAAAAGGCAACATTATGTTTGCGCCCGTGGAACTGAAAAAAATGACCAAAGCCGAGGCCGAAGAAAAAGCCATGCAGTTGCTTCGTCGTGTGGGTTTGGAAGAAAAGGCCAACGCCTACCCCCATCAACTGTCGGGCGGTCAGCAACAACGGGTGGCAATTGCCCGTGCGTTGGCCATGCAACCCGACATTATGCTGTTCGACGAGCCTACCTCTGCCCTCGACCCCGAAATGGTAGGCGAAGTGCTCAACGTTATGAAAGAACTTGCCGAACAAGGCATGACCATGTTGGTGGTTACCCACGAAATGGGCTTTGCCCGTGACGTAGCCGACCGTGTAATTTTCATGGCAGACGGTTACATTGTGGAACAAGGCACCCCCCAAGAAATCTTTGGCAATCCCCAAAACCCCCGCACCCAAGAATTTTTAAATTGCGTGCTGTAACAAAACAAAATCAACCAAAACCACTCGCCTGCAAAACGAGTGGTTTTTTGTTTTTGTAAAAGCAACCGCCAACCGTGTCGTTTTGCCTTAGCCAAAGCATAGTAACTTGAACCCGCCGAAACGCATGATTTTTCGGCGCTTGCGGCTTCTTTCTCCTTGCGAGAGCGACAGCTCGCGCGCGTCGAAACAACCCACAATCAACACAAAAACTCATACGTTATCGGTC
>JAFYMD010000115.1 GCA_017556785.1 Clostridia bacterium
CTGTCCACCGGCAATATGGTGCGTCCCAATTGCCGTGCGGTATTCATCACCAAACGTCCGCCGGTCACCAGAGTCTCTTTGTTGGCAAGGGCAATGTCCGACCCCGCTTGCAAGGCGTTCATGGTAGGCAACAACCCGGCGATTCCCACCACCGCGTTAAGCACCATATCCCACCCCATGGCAGACAATTCCAAAATCCCCTCACGTCCGCTCAAGACCTTGGTGGGGGTATCTGCCAAGCGGAGTTTCAGTTCCGCCGCTTTTTGTTCATCTTCCACCGCAGCAAAATCGGGTTGAAAGCGGCGCACCTGCTGCTCCAGCAAGTCAATGTTGCCGGCCGCCGCCAAAGCACCCACCCGAAAGTCGGTCTGATGAATAATATCCAAACTTTGGGTGCCGATAGAACCGGTCGACCCCAAAATACATAAACTGCGTTTTGTCATAAACAAGGAAAAAAGGCTTGTCCGCTCAGCGAACGATGATGGGCCAAACGTCCATGCATGCCGACACAATCAAATACACCATGGGCGCTACCAGCAAAATACTGTCGAAGCGATCCATAACGCCACCGTGACCGGGCATGATGTTCCCAAAGTCCTTGATGTTGCACGAACGCTTAATGTAAGAAGCAGACAAGTCGCCCAGCGTGCCAAGCAAAGCGCCAAACAAGGCAATCACACCAATCAAGGGCAAATTGACCTTTGCATTGGCGGAAAACAGTTCTTGGTACCCGTATGCAATGGCAATCATACCCGCAACGTTGCACACAATACCGCCGATAAATCCTTCTACCGTCTTTTTGGGACTGATTTCGGGACATAGCTTGTGCTTACCCAAAAAGCGTCCGAAAAAGTAGGCGCCGGTATCTGCCAACCAAGAGCAACAACAAGCCACCAACAGCAAAAATACACCGTCACGTTTCCACATACCGCCGACACCGTCAAAGCCCATGTCGCGCAATACCACCAAAATGTTAAAGGCAAAGGAGATCAAGGCGGTCAGCATAAACAGCAAGCTGAACTCCCGCAAGGGAATCTCGTGCCGCTTACGCAACATGGTGGCAAGCATAAATACAATGTATCCGAAAATCACCAAACCAAAATAAGGTGCGATCACCTCGAAGTTGGTAAAAGGAACAAAGGCCGCAAAGACAATACTGGCAATCAGCAAAGGTTTGTAGTTAAAAAACTTGGTAGCCAAAAAGATTTCGCCTACCGAAACCGCGGTCAAAATGCTGACCATACAATTAAAAATAATGATGTACTTGTCGCTGACAAACAACACGGTAACAAACAACAGCACCGCAACCAGCGCACTTAATATCCGTTGTTTCATAAATCAAACGCCTCCAAAACGGCGATTGCGCTTCGAATACCATTCGATCGCGCTATCAAGATCTTTGGGGCCGAAATCCGGCCACAAGGTGTCGCAAAAATACAGCTCCGCATAGGCCGATTGCCACAGCAAAAAGTTGGAGATGCGTTGCTCACCGCCCGGGCGAATGAGCAAGTCCACGTCACCGCAACTGTCGCTGTACAAACTATTGTTCACGTCGGCTTCGGTCAATTGATCTGCGGATTTTTCACCGATTTTTACTTGTTGGGACAGGGTACGCACCGCATGCAAAATTTCGTCGCGACCACCGTAATTGATGGCCAAATTCACCGTCATACCGGTAAAATCCGCCGAGGAACGCTCTGCCTCACGCATCAATTCCTGCAGTTGCGGGTCTAACCCTTGCAGATCCCCAACGAAACGAAGTCGCATATTATCTTTTTTAAACTGCTCAATTCGTTTCAGGTAGTCACGGAAAACTTTCATAAGGGTGTCCACTTCTTCTTTTGGCCGTTTCCAATTTTCGGTGGAAAAGGCATAAAACGTCATGGTTTGTACCCCAAGGGAATTGGCGTAACGGCAAATATCTTCAAACACCTTAGCCCCCACGGTATGACCCGCCGTGCGAGGCAATGCTCGTTTTTTTGCCCAACGTCCGTTTCCGTCCATGACCACCGCAATATGGCGAGGCAACACCACGGTCGCCTGCGCCACGGTTTTCTTTTTAAACCAACCCATTAGAGTTCCGTAATCTCTTTGGACTTGGCGGCGGCGGCATCGTCAGCCTCTTTGCAGAATTGATCGGTGAGTTTTTGAACGTCGTTTTCTGCTTTTTTCAAATCGTCTTCGGTCAGCTCGCCGTTTTTCTTCATGGTTTTGTATTTGTCAATGGCGTCACGACGGATGGAACGAATGGCAACCTTGCCGTCTTCACATACCTTGGCCACTTCCTTCACCAATTCACGACGACGTTCTTCGGTGAGAGGGGGAAATACCAAGCGAATCACACGACCGTCATTGGAAGGATTAATGCCAAGATCGGACGCTTGGATGGCTTTTTCAATGGATTTTAAGGTAGAAGCGTCATAGGGTTGAATTTGCAACATTCTGGCTTCGGGAGTAGAAATCGCGGCCATTTGGTTAATGGGCGTGGGAGTACCGTAATAATCGACCACAATGCGATCCAACACAGCGGCGCTGGCACGACCGGCACGAATGGCTTTGAATTCGTTTTCCATTGCGATGATTGCTTTTTGCATTTTTTCTTTTGACTTGTTGTACAGTTCGTCCATGATATATTCCTCCTAAATGAAATAACAAAGTTGATTATTTTACCACCGTACCAATGGCTTCTCCCATAACGGCACGGTAAATGTTTTCGGGATCGGTCAAATTAAAGACCAAAATGGGCATTTCGTTGTCTTGACACATAGCGGCGGCAGTCATGTCCATAACCGACAGGTGATGGGAAAGAATCTCGCCAAAGGTCAATTCGCTATACAATTTAGCATCGGGATTTTTGCGGGGATCGCTGTCATATACACCGTCCACGTTGGTGGCTTTGAAAATAATGTCGGCGTTAATCTCAGCCGCGCGAAGAGAGGCACCCGTGTCGGTAGAAAAGAAGGGATTCCCCGTACCGCAACCAAAAATCACCACTCTGCCCTTTTCCAAATGACGAATGGCTTTGCCGCGAATATAAGGTTCTGCTACCTTGGGCATTTCTACTGCGGTTTGTACCCGAGCGGTAACACCGATCTGCTCCAAGCTGTCTGCCAAAGCAAGACAGTTGATGACCGTAGCCAGCATACCCATGTGGTCGGCGCGGGTACGATCCATTTTACCGCTGCTGCGACCGCGCCAAAAGTTACCGCCGCCAATCACGACCGCTACTTGAACCCCGGCTTCCACACATTTTTTGATACTTTGGCACACCGTTTCTATGGTGTCAAAGTCCAAACCGGTCTTTTGTTCTCCTGCCAGCACTTCACCGCTGAGTTTCAATAAAATTCGTTTATATTTCGGTGTGGGTTTCATAATTTGATCACAACTCTTTCAAAATGACATATGTGTACAGTTAACACATTCTACTCAATTGTACAATATTTCATATGATTTGTAAAGAAAAAAACATGAGAAATTCTGTTTTTTTTGCCATTCTGCGTCAAAAAAATAAAAAAGCATGAAAAAACCCGTTTTAAGTCAATAACAGACGAATACTCCTTTTTCCCCTGCGTATACTACAAAAAAGAAAAGGAGAATTTGTATGAAAAAAGCAAAACCGAATCCCAAAAACCCCTCCCGTCCCACACAGGCGATCGTTACCCCCGCTGCTCACGACCCCAAAAGCGGCATCACCTATCCCGGAGAAGAAAACGTGCTCCGTGCCAAAGAGTTTGTAGAAGAAAATCAAAAGTAATCAGGAGGCTCTGTTATGCATCAACCAAACAAAACCCCGCACTTGCCAAGCAATGGCGTATGCCAAAACACCGACCCCGTACGTCCCACCTGCGGAACCGCCCATAAGTTACAACAAAAGACCAAGGGCAAAACCATGCCGCAACCCGTAAATTCCCCTGAATCGCAACAATTTATGTAATGAAATAAAATCATGGAAGAAACCAACCGTTTGCAACCGAACCCATTCTTTGTTGCAAACGGTTGGTTTCTATAGCCGATAAATGGTGCCAATATCGATAAAGCCAAAGATACGAGCACTCCCACCCAAGCAGACAAATGGTCTTTTGCTGTTTGTCCACCCAAAACACGCGTGAAGACCCATCTTGTCCGAATCCCACGCTGCGGGTATTTCGTTCCGCCACCATCATGCCCCACAAACACCCCACCAAAAGACATAAGGTCAACACAGCGGCAAGAAACCCACGCCCAAAGCCACGCCAAAACCATTTTCGTTGTTTCATACGATCTCCTCCCCTGTTATTTTGGGAAAAAGCGGCGGGGTTTATGCAAA
>JAFYMD010000116.1 GCA_017556785.1 Clostridia bacterium
ACGGTATTACGCAACCATATTACCCAACTGTGTCATTGCGAGCCGTAGGCGTGGCAATCCGTAGTCCCCTTTTGGGCGGATGTGGGCATCCGCCCCTACGATAAAACCGCAGGTTTAATTGCGGGAGAGACTTTTTCCCTACCAAACCAAATCCCCCGAAACGAAACCAATCTCACCAACTGTGTCATTGCGAGCCGCAGGCGTGGCAATCCGTACCCCCTCGTTCCGACGTGGTGGCAATTCGTAATTCCAAAAAGAAAGGGCAATTTTCCAACCCCTCCGTCAAAACCTTTGGTTTTGCCACCTCCCCTTACACAGGGGAGGCACTCCCTTTGTTTGGTTTGCGGTGCCGATCTGCCGAAAAAAAGAAAAACCGCTTCCCACAAGGGGAAGCGGTTTTGTTTACAAATTACCGATTTTCATCGGACCCGTTAAACCAAAAATTAGTCGTTAACTTTCTTGGTGATAACGAAAGCAGCAGCCATAACAGCGCACAGGCCGGCAGCTACAGCAATACCGGTGGCATCGCCGGTTTCAGGGATGTCTGTGGTGCTATCTTCGGGTTTTTCAACGGGGGGTTCAACAGTGCCGCCTTGGGTACCGCCTTGGGTACCGCCTTGGGTGCCACCTTGGGTGCCGCCTTGGGTGCCGCCACCTTGGGTGTCGTCGACTTTAACGCCTTTTACCAAACCATCATTTTCTTTTACTTCGTAGGTTTTGGTATTGTCTTCGAAGTGAGTGGTAGCATTAACTTGGATGTCAATAGCAGCACCTTCTTCGGGCAATTCAGCAATAACTTCAAAGTATACGGTTACAAATACACCGGGATCCCAGTAGCCTTTGTCGTTAGCGCAAGCGAATTCCAAACGGCCTTCTTCGATGTATTTGTCGTCGGAGCAAACGATAGAACCGCCGGCAGCTTCGCCTTCAACCATCCATTGGGGATTGCCGCGTTTGTCAGGTTTGGAAACGGGTTTCAAATATTGGGTGTCACCGATAACAAAGAATTCCAAAGCACCCAGGTCAGAACCTTCGGAAATGGAAACGGTTACATCCAAAACGTCGCCAACTTTGGCATTTTCATGATTGCTAACGGTAAAGGTAACTTCGTAGTCAGCAGCGGATGCGGTTACGGCAAAGCTAGCGATCATAGCGATGCACATAACCAAAGCAAGTACTTTTTTCATTTTGAATCATTCCTTTTTTAAATTTTTTGGGCATCTCCATCTGCCATTATAATAGAGCAAATCCTATTTGTCAAGCACATTTTTTGTATTTTCACAAAAGAAATAGCTGTAAAACAAGGGAAAAGCTCCTTATTTTGGCAATGTTCCGCCCTTGGTACCCAACGGGTACGGTCAATTACTCGGCGATAGCGTCAACAGGGCAGCCTGCTGCACAAGCACCGCAGGAGATGCATGCATCAGCATCGATCACATAAGTAGCGTCGCCTTCAGAGATTGCCTCTACGGGGCATTCACCTTCGCAAGCACCGCATTTGATGCATTCATCACTGATTTTGTAAGCCATGGGTAGCACCTCCTTTTCGGGTAATTTGGTATATCCAACTTTCGGATTCCATACAAATTGTAACACATTTTTTGAAAAATGCAACACCAAAAGCGCAAATAGCAAAAATTTCTATGACCATCCTCTTTTCGAAGAAGGGGATCATTCGTTTTGGTTGGGTTCTTGTTCCTCTGCCTCGGCAGGCAAGGGTGAACGTTTTTCCAAGGGTTTTACCTCGTCACGCAAAAAGGTTTCGGGCATGGCATCGGGAGCGTTGTCCAGCCGCACCTTGAGCTTTCCCGCCAAAATATTGCGTTCCTGCACCGTCCCCTTACCGTGGGGGGTCTTGACTGCCGCACCCACCCGAGGGGTAATGCGGTTCAGGTACTCGTAAGCCTCTTCTTCATAGCCCAGGCAACACATCAACCGTCCGCAAGTGCCCGAAATTTTCACCGGATTCAAGGAAAGATTTTGTTCCTTTGCCATTTTTATGGTAACCGGTTGAAAATCGCTCAAAAACCGACTGCAACAAAATTCTCGACCGCAAATGCCCAGACCGCCCAGCATTTTGGCTTCGTCGCGTACCCCGACCTGACGCAGTTCTATACGGGTCTTGAATACCGAAGCCAAGTCCTTGACCAGCTCGCGGAAGTCCACCCGACCGTCGGCGGTAAAGTAAAAAAGAATTTTGCTGCCGTCAAAGGTATATTCCACCGACACCAACTTCATGTCCAATTGATGATTGGCAATTTTTTCCAAACAAATGCCAAACGCCTGTTGTTCCTTTTGTTCGTTTTCTGCTACCCGCTTTAAATCAGCTTCGGTTGCCACACGAATCACCTTTTTCAGCGGTCGGTCAAAATCCTCGGGCAAGGGATGATTCCCTTGCACGCATTTGCCGCAGTCAATGCCTTGGGCATTTTCCACGATTACGGTTTGCCCCTTTTGCACCTGTAGACCGTTGGGGTCAAAGTAATAGGATTTGCCCTTATCTTTAAATTGTACTCCTATAATTTCAGACATAATTTTTATCTCCTCGGAAAAATGGCGGCACACAGCGCCGTAAAAAACAACCCGCTGTTGGGATTGCTGTGTAATCGTTGTTGCCAATCGCGCAAAATCTGCGCCAATTCAAACAACCGTTGCTTGGTCAGTCGACGGGAAAGTAAGCCCGCAATTTCATTTTTTGTCGGATCGGTCAAGGCGCGGTGCAGTAGCAAATACAGTTCCGACAACACCGACCCATAAACCAAGCGATCATCTTTTAACGCGGCAACCGCTGTCAAAAAGCCTGCTCGGCTTCCTTCGGCGATCGCTTTGCCGCAAGCCGTCACGCACTCGGTCACCAAGTCGGCCGAAGGCGGGGGGGCTTGGTTTGCGGTTAAGGTGAAAATGCTCCCGCGGGAAACCACCGTGTCCAACAGTTCACTGTGGTGCGAGCACAAGATCATGAAATAAACGCCCTTTGGCGGTTCCTCCAAACACTTTAAAAAGGCATTTTGCCCCTGGAGATTAATCGGCCCGTTTATGATAAACACCATACGCGAGCCTTGATCGGGCGCCAAAAAGGCTTTAGCTCGCACCTCACGAACGGTGTCCACCGTAATGGCGGCTTTTTCTTTTTCGGGCGCGACCACCGTCACGTCGGCATAACCGTCTTTGGCAATTAAGCGGCAGGTCAAGCAGTCACCGCAAGGCGCGTTTTCCTGCTGACACAACAGCCCCGCCGACAAAAAACGGGCAAGTGCCAATCGATCTGCCTCGTGGGCACCCTCTATAATTACGGTTTGGGGCAAACGGTTGGCAGACAACATTTGGGTTGCCAAACGACAACCGCCGCTTTGGGCTACGGTAGGGTTAAACCATTCGATCATGTTACAGTTTTTCGTACCGTTCTACGTTGATCACAAAAACGGTAGCGCCCCCTACTTCAATTTCCAACGGCATGGCCATAGCGCCAAAAGCACCCATGGTGGAGGTGTCATGAATGATCTGTTTGCGTTTGTGAGCATTTTTACCAATCAACGAAAGTACCTCGTCCACCTGCTCGTCTTGCACGCCGCTGATAAAGGTGGTATTGCCCGATTTTAAATACCCACCGGTCGATGCCAGCTTGGTAGCGGGAAACCCGGCGCGGTTCAATACGCTCAGCACACGAGAGGCGTCATCATCATTTACAATCGCAAAAACCAATTTCATGTATAAGACCTCCTTGTCTTTTGGTTACACAAAGGGATTATACCATAGGACCGTAAAAAATGCAACAAATTTTCGGAAAGCAACCAACAATTCCCTACTATATTTATATTTGTAAAAGGAGAAAAAATGAACAAAACCCCATAATTTCCTCTTTTTTTCGTGAAATATGGCAGTAACCTATGGAAAAGCCATTGACAAACGATGAAAAAATCCGTTATAATATCATGATGTATTATGCGAATATTATGTCTTGGATGAACCGTTTCATCAGAAAGGAAGCATTATGAAATCCTATCGCAAAGAATTGACCTTTCACCTGCCCACCCGACGCGGGTTTGTCAACATTACCCCCCATTGTCAAGAAGCCCTGCGGGAAAGCGGAATCAAAGAAGGTTTGTTGCTGTGCAACGCCATGCATATCACCGCCAGCGTATTTATTAACGACGACGAATCGGGACTGCACCGCGATTTTGAACGGTGGCTGGAAAAATTAGCTCCCGAAAAGCCCTATAGCCAATACGATCATAACGGATACGAAGACAACGGCGACGCCCACCTGAAACGCTCGGTCATGGGTCGTGAAGTAGTGGTAGCGGTTACCGACGGCAAATTGGATTTCGGCACCTGGGAACAAATCTTTTACGGTGAGTTTGACGGCAAACGAAACAAACGCGTATTAATTAAAATCATTGGAGAATAAAGGAGAATCACCATGAACGTAGAAGCATATAACTTGATTATCGACACCATTTCCACCTTGCTGACTGCCAAACAATTTAAACCCGTGGATTTGGAAGACGGCAGTTACTTTACCAATGGTACTTTGGCGGTGCGGGTGCAATACGCCCCCTCCTCGGAGCTGTTTACCTTGGAACAAACCACCATGGTAGACGATATTCCCTCCACCGATTGGAAGGTGCTTTCCAGCTGGATTTTTGCCAAAAACGACGACTTAAAGACCGCCAAATCCATCGCCAATGATTTCGAAGACACCCTGCGTGAGCTGTTGGGCGTAAAGCCCACGGTGGTCGCCAATGCCGCCTTGCCCACCAAAGGCAACCCCGGTGACGATCCCACCCCCGTTACCTTGGCCGGTCGGTTTTTGACCATTTTCCCCCAATTCAAAGAAAAACATCCCCAATACATGGCCGCCAACGGCAACTTTTTATACGTGCTGTTTTTTGAAGAATTGGCAGTTCCTCACTTGGGCGACTTGTTGGATCAAAACGACAAAAAACGGTTGGAAAAATTCTTTGACATTCTTAAACACACCTTTTGTAACGGCGACAAAGAATCCCGCTCGGTGGTTAGTGACGTCATTTTGGCGGGTGCGTTGCGAGATCAACCCAAGCGGATGGAAACGGCGCAAAAATATTTGGAAAGTTATCCTCACTTAAAAATTGCGGCTGAATTTGCCGTAAAGGTAAAGCCACAAAAGGCGGTTCCTTACAAAGCCCCCAAAAGCATCAACAAAATCAACAAATAAGAAAGCGGTGTTGATCACGAGCAACTTGCAACCCATAGGCATTTTTGACAGCGGCTTGGGCGGACTGTCGGTGGTAAACGCCATGACCGCCTTATTGCCTGGCGAAGATATTGTATATTTCGGTGACACCGGTCGTGTGCCCTACGGCACCCGCAGTCGTCAAACCATAGAACAATATACCGCACAAGATATTGCCTTTTTACAATCCAAAAACGTAAAATTGATCATTGCCGCCTGCGGTACGGTCAGTTCGGTTGCCTTTCACGTAGGAGAAGCGTGCGGCTTACCCTTTATCGGAGTGGTGAAGCCTACCGCCCAAGAAGCGATACTTGCCACCAAAAACAAAAAAATCGGGGTAATCGGTACCGCCGCCACCATCGCCAGCGAATCCTATACCAAAGAGATCGCCGTGCTTGATCCATCTGTTACCGTATACGGGCAACCCTGCCAATTGTTTGTGCAAATGGTGGAAGAAGGGTTTATCGATGCCGACGATCCCATTGCCTTGGCGGTAAGCAAACGATATTTGCAACCGTTGATCGACCAAGAGGTAGACACCTTGATTTTGGGGTGCACCCATTTTCCATTGCTTACCGACGTTATTCGCAAGGTTATGGGCGACGGTGTCACCTTAATCGACAGCGGACGTGCCGCCGCAAAAGCCGCCGCAAAGCTGTTGGGTGACCAAAACCTGTTAAGCGACAAATCCACGGGAACACAAACCTATTTTGTCAGCGACCGTACCGAAGCCTTTTCAGACGTGGCGGGGCGCTTTTTGGGACGAGAAATCCCCACGGTTACCCGCGTAGTGTTGGAGTAGCGTATGGAACAAGTAACCATAAAAATACGAACCACCCAAACGGTGGACGGACAACAAGAGCGTATGAAAACCCTTGCTCACGGCGAGTTGACCGCCACCGATCACACCTACGTGTTGACCTATGACCTGACCGATGACAGCGGCGAGGTCACCCACACCACCCTAACGGTGGACAAGGCGGGCAAACAAGCGATCATGGTCGGAAACGGCACCATGATTATAGAACCCAACAAGTTGCACACGGCACCCTATCGCATGGGACCGTATGAAATGGAGTTGGGCGTGCGGGGTAAAGCGGTACTATGCCGTTTGACCGCCAAAGGCGGCAACCTAAAACTGCAATACGATTTAATCATAAACGGTACACCCGTTTCGGAAAATACCGTAGAACTTTTTGTAGAATCATAAAAGGGGAATTGTTATGACAAGAAATATTGCCGAGCAATCGGTTTTTGAATTAAGACAAGCTATTTTGGACGCACTGGGCAAAGCGGTTGCCGACGGCAAACTGCCCGCCGAGCCGATTCCCGAATTTAAGATCGAAGTACCCGCCGACCGCACTCACGGCGACTACGCCGCCAACGTAGCAATGGTTTCGGCACGGGCATTTCGCATGGCTCCCCGCGCCATTGCCGAAATCATTGTTGCCAATTTGGATTTAAACACCACCATGGCACAATCGGCTGAGATTGCGGGTGCCGGCTTTATCAACTTCCGTTTGGCTCCTCGTTTTTATGCCGGTGTATTGGCCGAGATCCAAAAGCAAAGCGCCGACTACGGACGGTCAGACTTTGGCGGCGGAAAAAAAGTAGACGTAGAATTTGTTTCTGCCAACCCCACCGGTCCCATGCACATCGGCAACGCCCGCGGTGGTGCTTTGGGTGACAGCTTGGCAAGCGTGTTGGAAGCCGCAGGGTACGAAGTATGCCGTGAGTTTTACATCAACGATGCCGGCAACCAAATCAACAAATTCGGTCTGTCGCTGGAAACCCGCTACCTGCAATTGTTTGACGACAGCATTGAAATGCCCGAAGACGCTTACCATGGGCAAGATATTATCGACCATGCCAAGGCCTTTGCCGATTTGCACGGAGAGAGTTTTGTCCATGCCGACCCCGACGAACGCAAGGCCGCTTTGGTAGCTTACGCCCTGCCCTTGAATATCGCCGGTTTGGAACGGGATTTGAAAAAATATCGCATTGAATATGACGTTTGGTTCAAAGAAAGCACCATTCACGCCGACGGCGGCACCAAAAAGATCGTAGATCTGCTCACCGAAAAGGGGCACACCTACGAATCGGAGGGTGCGGTTTGGTTTAAGGGTTCGGATTTCGGCACCGAAGATTTCGTCCTTATGCGTTCCAACGGAATTCCCACCTACGTTGTGCCCGACATTGCTTACCACTACAACAAACTGGTTACCCGCGGTTTTGACAAAGCCATAGACGTGTTGGGCGCCGACCACCATGGGTACGTACCTCGGCTGAAAGCCGCTTTGCAAGCGTTAGACGTTGACCCCGCCCGTTTGCACGTAGTACTTATGCAAATGGTACGGTTGGTCCAAGGCGGCGAAACCATTAAGCTTTCCAAACGAAGCGGTAAAGCCATTACGCTGGTTACCCTGTTGGAAGAAGTCCCCATCGATGCCGCGCGGTTTTTCTTTAATCTGCGTGAACCCAACACCCATTGTGAATTTGACCTGGATCTGGCGGTGGAGCAATCGTCTGAAAATCCGGTTTATTACGTACAATATGCTCATGCTCGCATTTGCAGTATTCTCAAAAACTTAGCGGCCGAGGGAATCGTAGCCCAAACCCTGTCTGCCAAGGAAATGGAATGCTTGACCGAACCTGCTGAAATGGAATTGATTCGTCATCTGTCGGCATTGCCCGCCGAAATCGTGGAATCCGCCGAAGCCATGGACCCCTCCAAAATCACACGGTATGCCATGGAATTGGCCACTTTGTTCCACAAATTCTACAACGCTTGCCGTGTAAAAGGCAATGACCAAGCCTTGACCTTGGCTCGGTTGGCGCTTTGTGTATGCGTTAAACAAACCTTGAACAACATTTTGTCCTTGCTGAAAATTGACGCACCGGAGACGATGTAACATGAATCCCAAAAAACAAGGTGAATTTCTCATTTTAGACGGTGCCACCGGTTCCAACCTTATGGCCGCAGGTCTGCCCGCAGGGGTTTGCGTGGAAACCTGGGTAACCGAACACCCCGAAATTTTACATACGTTGCAACAAGAGTTTGTTGCCGCAGGATCTCAGGCGGTGCTGGCGCCTACTTTTGGTGCCAACCCCCAAAAGCTGAGCGGTTACGGCCTTGACCACATGACTGCTTCGCTCAACCGCCGATTATACTTGCTGTCCACCGACGGCGTAAAAGATTCTGCCGTGGTAATGGGAGACGTTTCTCCCAGCGGATTGTTTTTGGCTCCTATGGGAGAGGCTACTTTTGACGATCTGCTCACCTTGTACGACGCGCAAATCACCGCTTTAAAAGAAGCGGGAGCAACCGCGGTAATGATTGAAACCCAAATGACCATGGCAGATGCCCGCGCCGCACTTATTTGCGCCAAGAAATGCGGGTTAACTGCTTTTGTGACCATTACGGTAGAGCAAAACGGTCGCACCCTGTCCGGCATGAGTTTATCTGCGGCAGTGGTTACCTTACAAGCCATGGGGGCCGATGCCGTAGGTCTTAACTGTTCTTGCGGTCCCGTTTCTATGGCAACGCTGTTACGGGAAGCCACTCCCTATACCAAAGTACCGCTGATTGCCAAACCAAATGCAGGGGAACCGGGCAACCCCCTGCCCCCCGCTCAATTTGGCGAAGCCGCCGCAAACCTTGCCGATTGCGGAGCCACCATTTTAGGCGGATGTTGCGGCACTACGCCCGAACACATTGCCTGCCTTGTCAAAGAATTACAAAGCAAATCCCCCGCTCAATTGCGTTGTGACAACGAATTTTTGTCCGACGAACGGCGGGTATATCCGCTCCCCCAAGCACCCACCGTTGAAGTCTTTGACGTAACCGAAGACCTAATGGATGATCTGATGGATGCCGATCCCGACACCGATCTGATCGTTTTGACCCTGCATGACGTAGTCCATGCCCAATGGCTGTGTGACGCGC
>JAFYMD010000117.1 GCA_017556785.1 Clostridia bacterium
GCTTTTTCGGGGGATTATTGGCTCAAACAAAATCAACAGTTGCTGGGTTCACAAGCCCAAACCGTGGCACAACAAATGGAGCGGGCGGCACAGATGTGGCAAGGCCCTCAGTTTTACGCATACACCGATCAGGTGGCCGATTTGCTTTATTCATCTACCGGTACCTATATTTTGGTGACCGACATGAACGGCAACCCTTTGGCGGGCGCAGGCAAATGGAACGATACCCGTTCTCTGCCCCCATCGTTTCTTCAGCCAAACGGTGACACCGACACCTTTAACGGAACCATGTCGGGGTTGCTACGGGAGCCGTGTACCGTTGTGGCGCAACCGGTGACCGTCAATCGACGTCCTGCGTTTATGGTATATGCCGCCATTCCCAAAGAGCAGACCACCCGTTATACGTGGAATCTGGTTAAGATCATAGGGGTGGCCATGGGAGTTACCATGGTGGTGTTGGCCTTTGCCGCGTATTTTGTGGTTGCGGCATTGGTACGTCCCTTGACCCAAATGTCTCATGCGGCAAAACGGTTGGCGCAAGGCGATTTTTCTTGCCGCATTTCGGTGAAACGGCAGGACGAGATCGGACAATTGGCAACCGCTTTTAACCAAATGACCTTGTCGTTGGAGGCAGGCGAAAAAATGCGGCGGGGGTTTGTTGCCAACGTTTCTCATGAACTAAAAACCCCCATGACCACCATAGGTGGTTTTGTAGACGGTATTTTGGACGGTACGGTGCCAAAAGAGCGGCAAAATGAATATCTTGCCATTGTGTCCCAAGAGGTCAAACGACTGTCTCGTTTGGTCACGTCCATGTTGAATTTGTCTCGGCTGGAGTCGGGCGAAGTGGTGGTGCATCCCACCTGTGTGAATTTGACCGAACAGGTGCTGGATGCCGCATTTATGCTGGAGTCTGCCGTGAATGAAAAACAACTGACCTTGCAAGGATTGGAAGAATTGCCCCAACTGTGGTTGACTGCCGATCAAGGCTTGATTCGTCAAGTGGTCAACAATTTGCTGGACAACGCGGTAAAATACACCCCGCCCCAAGGCGTGATCTCGTTACACGGACGGGAAGAAAAGGGATTGGTGTATTTGTCGGTTCGCAACAGCGGTGAGGGGATTCCCGAAGAACAGTTACCCTTTGTGTTTGACCGCTTTTATAAGGTGGACCAATCACGAGGCACCGACAAAAACAGTTTGGGATTGGGTCTGTATTTGACCAAGACCATTGTCAATTTGCACGGCGGTTCTATTACCGTACGCAGTCAACAAGGATCATTTTGTGAGTTCGAGGTCGTATTTCCTTCTACCCAACCGACCCAACTCGTTGAAAGATAGGAGAGTATTGCCATGGAGGAAAACAAAAACCCTTTGGAACAACAACCAAGCGACCAATCGGAAGAGGAGCAAGCGGTTCACGAGTCGCAACCCGAGGAAGTCGAACATAGCGAAACGGGAGCACAAGCAGACCCTTCGCAAGAAACACAGCCTCAAATTCCCGCAGGATGGCAGGCGATGCCTCCTCCCTCAAAAAGCGAATGGGAGCAACCCGATTTTCGGCAACAGGAGCCCCAACATTGGTACGATATGCCGGTGCGCATGACCCCTCCCATGCCCCCTGTGCCGCCTACACCACCCACACCGCCTACTCCGCCCATGGGGTGGCGCTTCGTGCCCCCGGAATCTGACCCAACCGAGTCGGCACCTGCTCCCGACGAGCAATCGGCACCGAGTGCTTATGAGCCGACCGTAAGCCAAGAACCGCCCATGCCGCCCGTAAGCGATCCCGAGCCGCCCGAACCCTTTGAGCCAAACCGCCAAGCCTCGAAAAAAGGTGTGCGTGTCATGGCTTTGATCGTGGCTTTGATCGTGGCGTTTACGGGAAGCGTTACGGTAGGGTACTGGCTGGGGAATCGCGGTTTATTTTCGTCTCAATCCCAAACCCCCACCCAAATTCCTTCCCAATCGGGGAGCGGGAGTGTCAATCCCGACGGCAGCGGTGCTCCTTCGTCCTTTGATATTCAAACCGGGGACAACAAGGGCGAAACCATGAGTTATGAAGAAATTTCCGCCAAGGTCTGCCCCAGCATTGTAAACATTACGGTGTATGCGGCAGACGGACAAAAGGGGTCATACGCTTCGGGGGTCATTATGGATGCCGAAAAGGGTTACGTCGTGACCAATGACCACATTTACAGCGGTATCCCCAATGCCAAATTTTTGATCACCCTAAACAACGGTACCGAATTTCGTGCTTCCTTTGTTTCGGGAGACAGCCGTAGTGATTTGGCAATCTTGAAAATTGAAAACCCCAAAAATTTAGTTGCCGCCGAGTTTAATGCCCAACCCTTGCGAGTGGGCGAAAGTGTGCTGGCAATCGGTCAATCTTACGGCTATGCCGACACGGTCACCAACGGGATTGTTTCGGCGGTCAATCGTCGCATGAACTTGTCAAGCGGCGGTTACAGCGAACGGTATATTCAGACCACCGCCGCCATCAACCCGGGCAACTCGGGTGGTGCGTTGGTCAATATGCGGGGGCAGATTGTAGGGATCACCTCTGCCAAAATTGCCAACGAGAAGGTAGAAGGCTTGGGATTTGCCATTCCCACCAAGCAGGTGCTTTCGATCGTACAAAATCTGCAAGAGCACGGTCGGGTGGTAGGGCGTGCCAAGATTGGCATTACCTATACCGAGGTAGGCACGGTTAAAGCCGAAGTGAACAACACACCGGTGGGTCTGTATATTCAACAGATCAACCAAGACAGCGACCTGAACGGAAAAGGGGTCGTTCCCGGTGACACCATTGTTTCGATCAACGGGAAGTCCATTACCATTGCTACCGTTTTGTTAGATGTGATTGACGACAGCAAAACAGGGGACGTTTTGGACTTGGGAATTTACCATGCCGCTACGGGAAAAACCGAGGTACTGAAGATTAAATTGGTGGAAGCCGAAAGCGGTAGCAGTTATACCGTTGCCGAGACGCAAGGAAACCAGCTTCCTCAAATTCCCTTTATGCAATAATTCGTGATAACAGGAGAGATGTGGTATTTTTCCCACATCTCTCTGTTTTTGAACGAAAAAGCAAAAATCGTCTTTTTAAAATAACGAGAAAATCAACGAAAATGAAAGAAAATGAAAGAAACAAACTTAAAGTTTAAAAAAATGAAAAAAATCGGTTGACTTTACTCTTTAGGTGTGGTATTATCATCGGGCGGCGAAATGTCCGCTAACTGTGGTTATTATGAAACAATATAAAAAATCAAACGGAGGGAAAACGAATGTCCACTTACATGCCTAAAACCGGCGAAATCGAACGTAAATGGTATATCATTGACGCTGCCGGCAAACCCATGGGCCGTGTTGCTGCTGTGGCTGCTGATCTGCTTCGCGGCAAACGCAAACCCATCTTCACTCCTCACGTAGACTGCGGTGACCACGTCATCATTTTAAATGCTGACAAAGCCATCTTGACCGGTCGCAAATTGGAGCAAAAGTACTACTATCGTCATACCGGCTATATCGGTAACCTGAAAGAGGTTCAATACAAAACCTTGATGGCTACCCGCCCTGAACTCGCTATGGAACTTGCCGTAAAAGGCATGATCCCCGCCAACTCCTTGGGCCGTGCCGCTTTGACTCGTTTGCGTGTTTACAAAGGCACCGAACACAAACATCAAGCTCAAAAACCCGAAGAATATTCGCTGTAAGGAGGTTAACGCACTATGTACGATAGCAAACCGTTCTTTTATGGTACCGGTCGCAGAAAGAGCTCTGTAGCTCGTGTTCGTGTATACAACGGTACCGGCAAAATCACCATCAACGATCGTGATATCGACGATTATTTCGGTCTTGAAACCTTGAAACTGATTGTGCGTCAACCCTTGGCCACTACCGGTTCCGAAGGCAAATTTGACATTGTATGCCGCGTAGCAGGCGGCGGTGTTACCGGTCAAGCCGGTGCCATCCGTCACGGTCTGTCCCGCGCCTTGTTGCAATATGACGCCGAATTGCGCCCCACTTTGAAAAAAGCAGGCTTCTTGACTCGCGACCCTCGTATGAAGGAACGCAAGAAATACGGCCTCAAAGGCGCTCGTCGTGCACCTCAATTCTCCAAACGTTAGTTTTTGGATCATACGACGTGTTTATTACAGCCTCTCGCCAATCGGCGGGGGGTTGTTTTTTTATTGCAATTACGAAAAAAATATACTATAATACAAGTATTACAAAAGATGAAGGATGATCATCATGCTACGTAAATGGATGGCTTGGGTTTTCGTTGTCGCTTTCGCGGTGGCGGGATTGCCCCTCTCGGCAGGTGCGACTGCCGTGGTAACCTATGATCGGGTAGATTACGCCCGCTCGTTGTCGGTATCGGTCACCGATACGCTGATTCCAACTCAGGAGGCACCTGTCATTGCCCTGAACGGGTGGCAGGGACAAGCCTACGGATACACCGTATCGCTGGAGGCGGGGGTTCGGTATTACGTGGAGGCATTGATCAGCGGCAACGGTAGCGGCGCGTCTTATTATGACCGTGCGGTTGCGGTAATGCCCGCCGTCTTAACAGGAAATCCGCAACAAGATCTGTTGGCCTTTAACGCCAACAATGCCCAATCCTATATGTGCGAGGTGCAACTGTATTTTACCCCCGAAACCGACGGGGAATATCGCATTCTCAGTTGGGGGAACTGTCTGGACAGCAACGGGCAGCCTGTGTGGAACAAATACGTTTCGCTGGAAACCACCGTTCGGAAAAGTTATTATCCCGACGTCAGCGATTCGGTCGACGACAGGGCGGTCGTGTCTTCGGCGTCGGAGTTGGTGGCACTGTCTGCCACCTTGTCTGCTCTTTCCGAGAAGGATTCCTTTACGGTAGAGATTGTGAATGATATTGACCTAACGGGTGTTTCCTATATTCCCCCTGTGGTGAAGGCAGACAGCCTTACGGTCAACGGCAACGGATGCACCGTAAGCGGATTGACGGTGCCGCTGTTGGATACCGTCTCCCATTTGGAAGCAAACGACCTGACGGTGGAGTTGGCGGTCAAACAGCAGGGGAGCGGTAGCGAAAGTCTCACCGCCTTCGGCGGCTTGGCCAATCAAATCACCGAATATGTCGCCGTGGAAAACTGTCACGCAACGGGTACCATGGAATTTTCTCATATGCAAAAGGTGACCAATGTGGGCGGTCTGTTCGGTGTGTCGGAAGGCCGACTTTGGGCAGAAAATCTGACCTCACAGGTGAACCTTACCCTTACCGACGTGGCAGAGATTCAAAACGTAGGCGGGCTTGTGGGCTCGTACGACGGTCAAACCGGTCATATGCTGAAGGTCAGTCGCAAGGGCGACATTACCCTGCAAGGCAAGTGCCATTCGGTTTATAACGTAGGCGGTGTCATGGGTAGCCTTTATTCTTATATGGATATCAACGCCACGGTCGAAGGTGCCATACAAGCCGCCGATCTGGCAAGCGGCGTAACAGGAGAGGCAATCGGCGGGGTAGTAGGCGGTATGCAATGCTACAACAATTTGACAGGCTGTGTCGCTAAGGTTACGGTCAATGCCCCTGCCATAGACGGCGTAGGGGGACTGGCGGGATACGGCAGTCTGGGCAATCAGGTGGTCAACTGTTATGCTACCGGTTCGGTGAATGGAAAAGGGCAGGTTGGCGGTCTGGTTGGTTGGTTTTATAGGCAGGTCGGCTGTGCGGAGAACAATCGTCTTTGCAATAACCACGCGGCGGTGCAGGTAAGCGGTCAGACCAACGTGGGCGGCTTGATCGGTTCTTTTTACGGCTTTGACAGCAACGAGACGGTTTGGTGTATCGAGAACAACTTGGTCAGCGGTAAGGTCACCGTGGCAAGTGGCGGGGTCGCCGCCGTGTTTACCAACGTAAGCACCGACACCAAAGCCCCCCGTGTTATGAACGATTGCCATACCACCCTGTCAACCACGTTGCCTATGACAACCGGTGTGGCATTGTCTGCTACCCTGTGGAACGCAGGACAAGAAACGGATTTGATATCGGCACTCAACCAGTGGGTAGACGCGTATCGGGAAAAGGCCGATTCTTTTGATCCCGTGGCGGCCTATTGGCGTCCTTTGTCAGGCAGGTTGTGTATTCCCGACCAAGACGCTACCATGGGCGAATACAAGGACTTGAATTTTGATACCCGTTTGCAGACCGATCGGGTATATTCCATACAAACCGCGCCGACCGATCCGCATTTGCCCTTTAACGAGCAATACGGCGGATATACCAAGGGCTATACCGTGACGCTGACAGGAAACACCGAATACGTGTTGCAATGTCATTGGCCGCTATTAAAGGGGAGTTTGGTGTTCTTTGGCGCCAAGGTGTTTCACGAGGATGGGGTCACTCCTCTTGTGGAGGAATTTTATTGGAACAGCAGTTCTCCCAGCGAAATGGATGGCACCAACGGGGACGGCGAGGGCTTTGCCGTTTCCTTTACCCCTGCTGTCGACGGACAATACCACCTGGTGTTCACGGCAGAAATGGCAAAAGGGGATTGGCACCAAGGGGAAGAAATGCAACCTTGGTTTGATGGGGACAGCGCCGTTTCCTTGCGTGTTGTCACCATGCCAAAAGCCCCCCACGTGATTCCCTTGCGCACCGCGGCGGACTTGACCAAGTTGAACGGCACGTTGGCATCTCTTGCCGATGTACCGTGGGTGGAGTTGGACGTGCAAGCCAACATCAATATGAACGGGGTGGACTATACCACCTGTTTGGTGCCCTTTACGGCAAGCAAGCGGTTACATCGGGTAACCGTCAAGGGCAACGGGCACACCATAAGCGGACTGCAAGGAGGACTGTTTTGGCAATGCGACCGTATGGAGGCGGAGAATCTGTCCATTCAAACGGAGATTGCCAGCGCCGAGTGCTTTCCCAATGAAAACTACCTTACCTTTGGCACGCTGGTGGGGAAGGTTGAGCAGATTTCTTTGATCGGCTGTCATGTATCGGGAAAACTGGAAGCGCGCGGTCTGTTTCGCATAGAAAGCGTAGGCGGTTTCGTGGGAGAGGTAACCCGATCCATGCATCTGCAAGATTGTATCAGTACGGTGCAATTTAAGTTTATCGATTGCCCCAACGTACAGCGAGTGGGGGGTGCAATCGGCGGCTTTTGGGGAGAAGACCCTTCTACTGTGACCAATACCCATTGGAGCGGAACCATGCTCTGCAACAATCCATACTCCGATTGCTCGCATATTGGCGGTTTGATCGGGAGTTGCGGCGGATATTTGTCGACGGTTCAAATGCGGCATTGCTCTACGGCTGGGGTGATTTCGGTCACCAAGCGAGAAATGAACGGATATTATTTCGGCCATGGCTTGGGCGGTTTTGTAGGGGCAAGTGACGGGGAAAATCTGTATTATGATTGCCATGCCTCCGTATCGCTGAGCGGCATGTTCGGTGGCGGCTACGGCGGCTTTGCAGGACGACTGCAGGGTGCCACAACCCTAATTAACTGCTATGCCAAGGGGCCGGTAACCGCACCCTATGAAGCAGGCGGCTTTACCGGCATTTCCGAAGGAAGCACCTACGTCAATTGTTATACCACCGCCGACGTGACCGCCGAAAATATGGCAGGCGGTTTTGCCGCGCAGACCAGCGACGACAGCTCCTTTGACCGTGGCGAGACCTTTTTCAACTGCTATGCCGCCGGAACCGTGGTTTTGCAGGACAACAGCAACTACATCAACACCGTGGCAGGCAAGCTGTTTGGTGCGGTGCAAGCAAGCGGCGATCATCGTACGGCGATGGTACTTGTGCAATGTTACGTGGGTAAGCAGGGGAATTTGCCTGCTATCGGATATACCGCAAACAATTTGAATGCCAAAATACAATTGATCGATTGGTCCGATTCGACAACGGTAGACCAAATGGCAGAGGCGATGAATGAACTGGTGGCGGAACGAGGCGGCTTGTATCGTGACACCCCCTTATACAAATGGTTGGGTCGCAACGAGAAAAACGCGCCGTCTTTTACCGACAGTTATTTATACGGTGACGTGGATCAAGACCAAGCGATTACCGCCGCCGATGCTCTGCTGGTGCTGAAAAAGGTGGTAGGGAAGGAATCGTTGTCCCAAGAGGAACAGCAAAAGGCGGCAGAGGTGTCGGGAGACGGTACCATAAATGCCGAGGACGCCTTGCTGATTTTGCAAATGGTGGTTGGTAAGATTCACGTGTTTCCCGTTGAAATGACCATATAATCGCAAGGAAGCAAACCAAAAAAGAACAGGGAGAATGCAAGATTCTCCCTGTTTTTTTGGTGTCTGATTCTTTGATCAAATTATGTGATCTAAGGTTTTTTGGGCGGCTTGGGAAATGCTCATATTGCCTACCCCTTGCACTTGGGTTTCCAACGTGTCATGGACAGGCGCGGTCCATTGGTCGTCAATGCAAGCAAGTCCGCCCCGCATACCCATAACGGAACCCACGGTAGCGCCGTTGCAGTCGGTGTCGTAGCCCGCTTGCACCGCAAGGCAAATGGCTTTGCCAAAATCTCCCTCGCTAAACAGCAGGGCGGTGACCACAATCAGCGCATTGGGGAAGGTGTGTACCCATTGTTCTCCCTCGGCGGGGTGATGGGCGTAGATCCAATCGAAGCAGGCTTGGGCGGTTTGTCCTTGGTCGATCATGGCAAGCAGTTGGGTGATCATTTCATACAAACGGCTTGTGGTGGGAATTTGCGAAAGTCCGCCCAACACAATGGTTTTCAGGTCGTGGGTCACCGCGGCGGTGGCAAGCATGGCGGCCACCAACATTTCTCCGTAAATGCCGTTTTTGGTGTGAGAGAGGGAGGCGTCTCGCCAAGCCATTTCGGCGGCGGTTTGGGGATCTCCCGGGTTGATGTAGCCGTAATAGTCTCCCCGAATCTGTGCTCCGATCCATTCCCGATAGGGGTTTTGAAAGGTGGCGGTTTCGGGAGGGGTGTATCCGGCAACCAAATTTTTAAACGCTACCCGCTCGGCGGTGCAATAAGCGTCCTTGGGTTGGCAAAAGAGCCAAGTCTGCCCTACGTTTGTCGAGGTGAAGTCTCTGCCGTACCGCCGGATCATCCATTGTGCCATGGCGGTATAGTTGGTGTCGTCGTCGGCTACGGCATAGGGCACCGTGTCGGCATAGCACCGTCCTTTTAGGGGAAAGGCAAATTGCTCGCACACCTCATTGGGCACGTCGGTGGACAACAGGTACCGATGCATGGGGAAGTTATGGCTCATTTTCAGCAAACGGTGCAGATCGGTGACCGCCATGCCTTCAATGGGTTTGCCCAGCAAACAACCGCAAATACGACCCATCCACGCACCTGCCACACGGTGGGCAAGGGTGGTTTTGTCGGGGGCGGGCAGGGGGAGTTGCTCCCCTCGTAAGGCGAAAATACCATCTAAATCCGACGGCTCGGTATAAGGGTAGTCGGCACGGGTGGGGGCTTCTTGCCCCAATTCAAATAAGGCGTCGGCAATTTTCTTTTTTATTTCGTTGTTGGGTAGCTTTGCCGCGGCGAAAAACAATTCACGGTAGGCTTCTACGTCTTTGCCTTCTTGGGTGAGTTGCAAAAATTCCAAGGGAAGGTTGTCGCAATACAGCTCCCAACGAGGCATGGATTGGTAATCGGGGATAAACGGTTTCATACGATTGGCTCCTTTATAGGGATAATACGGTGTCTAACGTGGGAATAGAGGGTGCCGCTCCTTGTTGGGAAATGGTGACCGAAGCGGCTTTGGCGGCCAATTCCATGGCATAGGGAATGGGTTTGCCTTGGGATAATGCGGCAAAGAAAAAGCCGGTAAAGGTGTCACCCGCTCCCGTGGTGTCTACCACGTTGGTGGGGTAGGGTTTTTGAAAGTGCCGTGTGGCAGAATCGAAATACAACGAGCCGTCGCCGCCTAAGGTCATGACGAATTTGGCGCGAGGGAATCGTTGCAAAAGGGTGGAAATCATCGCTTCTTGCTCGTTTTGCTCTGCTAACTGCGCCGCTTCGTGTTGGTTGACGATAAAGTAATCTACCAATTGAAGCGGCAGGTGGGCACACCCTGCAAAGGGCGAGGGGTTGAGCACCACTGTCATGCCTTTTTGGTGGGCGTGAGTAATGATCTCGCTCATTTGGTTGATCTCGTTTTGCAACACCACCATGTCCCCTGCTTCAAAGTGGGCGAGCACGTGGTCGATTTGTTCTTCGGTAACGCAATGATTGGCGCCCCCGTAGAGCAAAATGCAGTTTTCCCCTCGGGTGTCGATTTGAATAACGGCATTGCCGCTGGGAAGGGGAGCGGTGGAAATCAGGTCGGTGTTGACCCCGACCGTTTGCAAAAAGTCCACCAAGAATTGTCCGTCTTGCCCCACGTTGCCTGCGTGGTATACTTGCGCTCCTGCACGAGCCAAGGCCACCGATTGGTTTAACCCTTTGCCCCCTATGTTTTTTTGGTAGGTCGTGCTGTTTATGGTTTCGCCTGCCGAGGCAAATCGCTCCACATGATAAAAAAGGTCAATGTTTAACGAACCGAAGTTTAAAATTTTCATGATGATCACCCACTTCCATTGTACTCCCGTTGGGGTGGGTTGTCAACCATGGCAGACGACAAAAAATGACAGGTTAGCGTTGTCATGCTTTTGCGCGGGTTGTTTGTGCGTCGGTTTGTTGAACGCTATAAAAGGATTGCAATATCAAAAAAATTATGATACAATTGGGCTATTCAACAAGGGGGTTGATTGTCATGATCCATTTGTTACCCACACCCAAATCGGTGAAGTTAACCGATGAACGATGTAAATTAGACGGGTTGTCGCTGGTGGTGGCACCGGGGCAAGACCGACGTGTGTACCAAGGCGCTCTTGCTTTGCAAGCCGACCTTGCCAAGGTGCTTGGTCATAGTGTAAAGCTGTCTACCGCCACGCCCGGGGCTTGCTGTGTTGCGATTGCGACCAAAGGAGACGCGGGGGAAGGCTACCGCTTGTCGGTTACCTCGGCGGGAATTACGGTAGAGGGCGACGGCCCTGCGGGCACCTTTTACGGAATGCAGACCTTGCGGCAATTGTTGGCGGGGGTGACCAACAGCGTTTTGCGTGGGGTGGAAATTGCCGATACCCCCGATTTTGCTGTGCGGGGCATCTACCATGACGTGACCCGTGGCAAGGTGCCTACCTTGGACACCTTGAAGCGGTTGGTGGATACGCTTTCTTATTATAAGATCAACATGCTGCAACTGTATATAGAAGATGCCTTTGCTTTTGAGGAATACGAGGGGATCATGCAACCCTTTGAAGTGTTGACCCCTGCCGAAATCATGGAATTGGACGAGTATTGTCATGCACGGTTTGTGGAATTGACTCCGTCGATTTCCACCTTTGGGCATTTGTATCGGTTGTTGCAAAGCCCCAAATATCGGCATTTGTGCGAATACGAAAACTACGAGCCTTCTTCTCACCCTTGGCACGAAAAAATGGCGCATCATACCATTGACGTGTTTAACCCCGAATCGATCACGGTCATTCACAGCATGATCGACCAATACGTGGGGCTGTGCCGTTCGGAATATTTTAATATTTGTTGTGACGAGACCTTTGATCTGTGCAAAGGGCGCAATGCAGGCAAAGACGTGGGCGAGGCCTATTTCGGATTTGTGCAACAAATTTTGGAGCGGGTACGGTTCCATGGCAAGAAACCCATGATGTGGGGAGACATTGTGTTGCATCATCCCGAAAAGATCGAGGAATTGGGAGAGGACGTAATCATGCTCAACTGGGATTACGGCCCTTGTCCTACGGTGAACAACACCGCCGCCTTCACAGGTGCGGGGCGCAAGCAGATTCAATGTCCCGGTACCGGCAGTTGGAATCGCTGGATTGAAGATGCGGTTGGTGCCAAAGGCAATATTTCCACCATGGCAAGGTACGGTGCCGAGCATGGTGCGTTGGGGATTTTGACCACCAACTGGGGGGACTACGGCAATGTGTGTTCCATAAACGGTGCGTTGTACGGTCTGACCTTGGGCGCACAAATGGGTTGGCAGGTCAACGCCCC
>JAFYMD010000118.1 GCA_017556785.1 Clostridia bacterium
GCATGCAGGTTGATTTTTTTCGCACCGGGAATGTTGGCAAGGGCTTTTTCAAAGTCTGCCATCAATTCTTCGGGGTTGCGAGCACGGCCGGGATGATTACCGGTGGTTTGAATACCGCCCGAAGCGGCGGTGGCGGCAGGCTCAAAGCCTACCACGTCGTCCCCTTGCCAGCAATGGATGCTGATGGGGGTGGTTTTTACGGCGGACAAAGCGGCTTCTACGTCAACGCCCAGTTTTTCATACATAGCCTTTGCTTGTTCAAACATAGTTACTCTCTCCTTAAAACTCTTTTAATTCAAAACTTTTTGCTATGGCGTTGCGGGCTTGTTGTAAATCGGCAAAGTCGCCCCCTGCCATCATTTGTACCATTAAGTTGCCAAGGGCGGTGCCCTCGGTGGGTCCTGCAATCACAGGAAGTCCGGTCGCACTGGCGGTCAAACCGTTTAAGTAACCGTCTTTACTGCCGCCCCCCACAATGTGAACGTGGGTATAGGTAACTCCCGTTAAATCCGAAAGTTCTTTGATTGCCACGGCGTACGATTTGGCAAGACTTTGATACACGCATTGCATCAGTTCTCCCACGCTTTGGGGAACCGCTTGCCCTGTTGCGGCACAGCGGTTTTTTACCGCTTCTACCATACTTTCGGGTGCCAAAAAGTCGGGGTGGTTGACATCCACCACCGAGGGGAAATCGGCACATTCTTTTGCCATGTTTTCCAAATCGGCAAAGGAGTATTGTTTATTGTAATTACGGCGAATGGATTGAATCATCCACAAGCCCATAATGTTTTTTAGGTAACGGAAACGGTAGTTGTAACCGCCTTCGTTGGTGAAGTTTGCTTTGGCACTCTCACGGGTGGTAATGGCTTGTTTGTTTTCCACACCAAGCAAACTCCACGTGCCGCTGCTGATATACACGCTGGTATCGTTGGCGGCAGGTACTGCCAAAAATGCCGAGCCGGTGTCGTGGGTGGCAGGCAAAATCACGGTGCAGTCAAACCCTACCTGCTCCCGAAGTTCAGGCAACAGATTGCCCACCGATTCTCCCGGCATGGCAAGGTCGCCAAACAAATGGGTGGGAATGCCGTATAAATTCATTAAGTCGGTATCCCAAGTTTTGGTGTGAGCGTTTACCATAGCGGTAGAAGTGGCGTTGGTGTATTCGTTTTTGGCAACCCCCGTAAGACGGAAGTTGAAATATTCGGGAATCATCAAAAACCGTTTGGCTTTGTCTAACAGTTGAGGGGTTCCCTTTTTCACCGCCAACAGTTGATACAAGGTGTTAAAGAGTTGCTTTTGAATGCCTGTTTTGGCATACAATTCTTCAAAAGAAAGGGTCTGCTCTGCCAACTTGTCCATGCCCTCGGTGCGACTGTCACGGTACCCCACCGTGTTGCCCAACCGATTCCCATTATCGTCTAACAGAACAAAGTCCACCGCCCAAGTGTCAATACCCATGGTGGTGGGGATTTTGCCGATTTGTTTACAGGCTTTCATCCCTTCCACGATACTGGCAAACAGATGGTCGGTGTCCCAACAAAGAGAACCGTTCTTTTTTTGCAGGTTGTTTTCAAATCGGTATACTTCTTCCAGCATCATTTTGCCGTCCTGCACCCATCCGATGATATGCCGTCCGCTGGAAGCACCGATGTCCACCGCCAAATAATATTGCAAACCAATCACCTCAACATCTTACTATTTCATGTTACATTATTACATAAAGCAGGAAAAATTGCAAGAAAAAACGGAGCGATTGTTGCTCCGTTTTGCGTTTTTTCCCTATAAAATCACCAGCGGCACCGAAACGGCATCTTGCAATTCCCTTGCCAAATCTTCAAATTCGTTTTTGTTTAAAAACTCGGCACGGTCATAGGCTTGGGTTTTGCCCAAACGCGCCGCCTTATCTACCCCCAAAGGGTGATAGGGCTCCAAGTGAATTTCTTTTAGGTTTTGCAAAGAATTCGCAAGATTTTTAAGGGCGGTAAAATGCCCCTTGGTTGCGTTTACATCGGGAATGACGGGACACCGCAAGGTGATATTGGCTCCCAAAACATCCAACCTATGCAAATTGTGCAAAATCTGCTCGTTAGACACCCCCGTATACCGCTTGTGGTCTTGCTCGTTCAGTAATTTGATGTCGTATAACCACATATCCACAAAGGGATGCAGTTCGGCTATGTCCCCCTTGGTATAACCGCAGGTTTCCACCGCGGTATGTAACCCTTCCTCTTTGGATTTTTTCAGCAAATCAAGGCAAAAATCCCATTGAAAAAGGGGCTCGCCTCCCGAGAGGGTGACACCGCCACCCGATTGCTCGTAAAAGGGACGATCCTTGACCACCTCTTGCAGGATCTCGTCCACCGAATAGGTTTTTCCGCATTTTTCCAAAGCACGAGAAGGGCAAGCATTGGCACACAAACCGCAGGCTGTGCAATGTTCTCGCAAATAGCGATGGGTAGTTGTTTCTATCACATGTTGCCCATGGGGGCAAACAACGGCACATTCGCCGCACCCAATACAATTGCCTGCGTTATAAAAAATTTCGGGCTTATTTTGTTTAGATTCGGGGTTGTGGCACCAAGCACAATTCAGCGGGCAACCTTTCAAAAACACCACCGTGCGAATGCCCGTCCCGTCGGACGTGCTGAATCGTTGTATGTTAAACAGCGTGCCGACCATTACAGTTCGTGCTCCGTTCGTAAAATCACTTCTTTTTGCATATTGTCAGACAGGCGAACAAAATAGTCGCTGTATCCGCCAATGCGAACCACCAAGTCTTGATACAATTCGGGAGTCTTGCGGGCTTGTTCCAAGGTTTCTTTGTCCACTACGTTGATTTGAATCTCCAACCCGCCTCGCTTCAAATAGGTGAGCACCAGATTTTTCATGGTTTCCACCGAGTTGGGGCCCAAGGATTTTTTGGCGAATTTCATATTGACCGCCACACCACCGATCAGAGGAGCGTGATCCCATTTGGTAGAGGA
>JAFYMD010000119.1 GCA_017556785.1 Clostridia bacterium
CACAAAAAGATTTGGTTACCAATTTGGAAAAATTGGAAGCCGCCGAACAAGCCCTTTTGCCGCCTCCTTTGGTTTTTGACGGCATTTACGGTGATCCCAACGGGGACGGTAATGTCAACTCTGCCGATGCTTTGGAAGTGCTCAAAGCAGTAGTGGGGAAGATTGCTTTAAACGATTTCCAAAAAGAAGCCGCCGATGTAAACGATGACGGTAAGATCGGCGCGGATGATGCTTTGATGATCTTGCAATACGTGGTTGGTAAGGTCAAAACGTTCCCGGCAGAAGAAAACAATCCTCTTTTTTTACAAAAGCAAGCCGATGCGGTAGATGCTAAAATCGATGCGATCGGTGAAATCACCGCAGAAAACTACCGGGAAAAGACCGACGTGATCGAGCAAGCCCGCAAGGCTTACAACGATTTGAAAAAAGAAGTCAAGGACTTGGTAACCAAACTGCCCGTGTTACAAGCCGCCGAGGAAAAATGGGCAGAGTTTAAAGCCATAGACGATGCTAGGGTTCCTCAACCGGAGGATCCCGCCAATCCCAAAATTGACGAAGGGTATCAAGCCATTCCTCAACTGCAAGGGGTCAGCGGTTATGCCACTCCCATAGAACCCATTGCTCCCACCATGTCTTTCAATACCCTGACTCAGATCAACCAATCCTATTCCAAATTGTACGACTTGGATATTGACTGTATTTTGGCTTATGAATACGGTATGCCCGATGACACCAACGGCGGTTTGGCCGCTTCATGGTTGGAAAATAAACATACTTACAACGACAACGCCACCATTGGCATGATGATTGCCGTAAACCGCGACAACGCCGAATATTTGGAAAAATACGCCGGCAACCGCGGTACTGCCGACATTCAAACCACATCCAACGGTCAACTGCGTTCTCACTCGGTGCTCAACGGAAAAACCGTGTATTATATGGTGCCTACCAACGCGTACTTGGACTATAAGTGGCAGGTAATCGACAAATATCTGCAATCGGGCAAAATCAAAGTGGTTGCTTTGGAAGAACCGGAACTTTGGAACAGCGCAGGCTATTCTGCCGGCTATAAAGAACTGTTTAAACAATATTACGGTGTGGATTGGATGGATCCCAATAAGGATGCTCAATCCATGTGGATGCACCAAAAATTGAAAGCATGGGCATTTAAAAATGCTTTTGAAGTGCTCTCCGGTAAAATCAAAGAAAAATACCCCGACGTAAAGGTTTTGATTACCACCCATAGCCCCTTAAGCTATATGCATCATGGAATCTCCACCGGTGCGGCTATGTTTTCCTCCATTCCGACCGTTGACGGTGTCATTGGTCAAACCTGGTCGGACGACGCCGCCCAAAGCTTTATGTATGCAGGCAATAAGATCGCCAACGTGTTTATGAATG
Organism: Clostridia bacterium; assembly: GCA_017556785.1. GTDB lineage: Bacteria > Bacillota > Clostridia > Oscillospirales > Acutalibacteraceae > UMGS1484. The sequence continues at coordinate 1,402 of JAFYMD010000119.1, forward strand.
CGATGTATGCCTACAACAGTTATGGCGAATTGCTGTCCGACGGTCAAACCTTGTATTTGTTGCAAGACCCCTCTTCGGACAACGGTGCGATTCCTCAAGAAGAAAAAGAATAAAACTGGAAGCAAACCGTGGTTGCCGCTATGATGCAAAACGACACCACCTCCTTCCAATCCACCATTTGGCCTCAACGTGCCTTTACCGCCATGGGCATGGACTACAAGACCGTGCAACTTAGCGTAAACAAAATGTACCAAGAATTCGGTAACGACGATATGTACGGTGCGGTTTACGGCGCTACCCCCGGCATTGCCCTTGCTACCTCTGACTCCATGGGTTGGCACTTGGGGGCAAACAACGTAGTAACCGGCAACAGCCGTAACTCCTTCTCGGGCATTTATTTGTCCTTGCAAAACGACGGTGTTGCTTTGGACACCGTAAGTTTGGACACGTTGCAAAGCACAGATCAACTGAAAGACGTCAATTTGCTGATCGTTGCCTATGACGCCGCCAAACCCTTGACCGAAACCGCCAACCAAGTCATTGCCGATTGGGTAAAAGCAGGCGGTCGCTTGCTCATGATGAACGGCTACGACGAATTTGCCAACATCACTCGCGAATGGTGGGGTCAAAAAGGTACCACACCGTATAACGATTTGATTGCCAAATTGGGCTTGAACGTAACCACCTCGGTGGGTGGGGTAGAAAGCTACAAAACTCCCACTTGGCCTGGCAGTTCGGTGGACGATACCTGCTATTTGTCCGACGAATATTCCAACCGTGTGTTGTCCTTTACTGGTAGCGGTTTTGAAACCTTTATGACCTATAGCGGCAAAAACGTTGGAATTCAAGCAACCGTAGGCGAAGGGTACGTGGTTATGGCAGGGTTGCCTTCGGCATATTATGCCACCTCCATGCCTATGGAAAAAGCGGTGCGTGAACTGTGCGCCAAAGCGTTGAAAGGTTCTGCTACCGAATACAAAAACGGTACCTCTTTTGTAGCGGTGCGCGGCAACTATTTTGCTTATTACAGCCCTGTAGATGCCAGCCGTACTGCCGAAGATCGCACCTTTGTTAACCTGTTGCATCCCAACCTGGAGGTGATTGTAGGTGGTACTGCCATCCCCCGTGCCGAAGCGGTGCTTTACTACGACGTAACCAATCAAGACAACGACGATATTCCTCGTTTCTGCTTTACCGGCGGCACCGAAACCGCCGAACGCTTCCAAACGGCCGATATTACCCGCTTTACCATTACCAACCCCTCGAACTCGGTAGCGGCTTCGCTGTTGCTGGGCAACGGCAAATATCCCCAAAAGGTGACTGCCAAAGCCGCTTCGGGTGCAGAAGTTTCTTTCATCACCAACTGGGATGACTATACCGGCGCTTTGATCATCAAAGCCAGTAATCCTGACGTAAATGACCCCATTACCTTTGAAGTAACTTGGGGCGACGAGTACGTGCAATTGCCCACCAACTATGTGTACGACTCCTTCAACCACTTTACCAAAGATGATACCAAAGCGGATGACTCGCTGTTGCATAGCAGTACCGGGTATGCTTCCGGCGGTACCTATTACTGCGACAACAATACCGAGTTTGTTTGGCGAGTTGATCTGAATACCTACAAGCAAGCTTCTATGACCTTCGACGTAATCGGGAACTACGTCATTCAAGTTTCTTTTGACGGTAAAACTTGGGAAACCGTAGAAAATTGGGCTGATAAAGGTGCTCCTGTAGGGAACTTGGCCGACGGTACTTACGTACCCGGTGCCTCCAACCGTACCGACGTAACGGTCAATGCCAACAACTACGACGCTTCTGCCACCGCACAGTATATGTACGTGCGACTGGGCAGCTGCTATATGAATACTGCTCAACATCCCGGCGGTGACCATGGTGGCTCTATTTACAGCTATACCTTGACCTATTTGACTCCCGCCGGATAAAAACAAAAAAATCATTTTTGCAAGTCGCGTGCTGAAAACACGCGGCTTGTTTTTTTTGCAAAATTGTTACCCAAAAAACGGAAAAAGGTCGAAAAAATCCAAAACGTTTAAAGAAACGGGGAAATGCGTAGCGAATTTATCGGTGGTTGCAGTCGGAAAAGTACTTGAAAAAACCGTTGGTTGATGGTATTCTTAATATGAATAAATCTCATGTGTAATAACGCGGGAAAATCGGCGTTTTTACCCATGGGCGAATGGAGGATGAAGCTTATGAAAACAAGCAAACGTTTGTTGGCGTTTCTGTTGTCATTGGTATTGGTTATGACCGGTTTTTCCGGTGCATTATCTGTTAATGCCGCAACAGAATATACTGCAAACACCACCATCGATAGTCCTCTCTATCACGTGGGCCTTGAAGGCGCAAGCGTGACCGACGGGAACTATACCAACTATCGATACTTAGCCCAAGAATTTGTGCCCAGCGCAACCAACCTCAGCGGTGTCAAATTGGCACTGAACCTGACTACCGGTAGTGCTACCGTGCACGTGGAACTTCGTTCCAGTGTTAACGGCTCCGCCCTGGCTTCGAATGATTACAGAATTTCCAGCAAGGGTAGCGGCGCTAACTGGTACGACGTTAGTTTTGGTAAAAACGTAACTGTTACCGCAGGTACGGTTTATTATCTGGTATTCTGGCTGACCGAACGCACCGCCGGTGCTACCTGTCTTGCCCACGGTACTCAGGTTTCCAACCCCACCCGCCCCGGTTACGTATGGCAAATGTCCACCGGTGGTACCCCCACCTTTACCAAAGGTAACTATGTTTTCGGTTTCCAATTGATTACCGATAACTACACCGCCCCCATTTTTGAGGCATGGACTCAAATTGATTCCGCCTTTCCCCACTTGGGGTTAGAAGGTGCAACCGTAACCGACGGTAACTTTAACAACTATCGTTACATTGCGCAAGAATTTGCTACCAACTTTAGCTCTTTGAGCGGTGCATCGGTTGCTCTGAACCTGACCGCCGGTACCGCAACCGTACACGTAGAAATTC